>NZ_CBFFRK010000017.1:0-61437 GCF_965644245.1 Erwinia sp. V71 | reverse complement strand
GGACAAACCACATCAATCTTTGCCATCAATCATCCAAAGGGCAAAGAGTACAACAACACTAAGTCTGCGTCACGACCAAATCTTTGGCAGAAAATCGAGCCGGGTAAAAAAAAGAGTCTTGCGATGTTGAAAGATACGAAAAATAAACAATAAAACAGGATAATATGCTGTTTATAATATTTTTATATGACGCGTTTCGTTTCTGCTGGCAATAAGCCAATAATACTGCCTTTTTATCATTTGCTACTGCAAACCTCCTTTCAGCCCTATTTTCTGCCGAATTTAGCCACCTGTCTTGTTTTTACTTACCTGTCAGGTAAAAAAGATGTGAAATAGTTCACCGCGATGTTGCCGGTTTTTCGTTAGTATCATTATCCGAGTCACTGGCATTTAAACAGTATATTGTTCTTTTATTGCCTGCTGTGGAGTGGTTATGCGAGTTGTCATCCTGGGAAGTGGGGTAGTCGGCGTGGCCAGCGCCTGGTATCTGGCGCAGGCGGGTCATGAAGTGACGGTCATCGACCGTCAGCCTGGTGCCGCACTGGAAACCAGCGCAGGAAATGCCGGGCAGATTTCACCCGGTTATGCTGCGCCGTGGGCGGCGCCGGGTGTGCCGCTGAAGGCGGTGAAGTGGATGTTTCAGCGCCATGCGCCACTGGCGATTCGCCTGGATGGCAGCCGTTTTCAGCTGGAGTGGATGTGGCAGATGCTGCGCAACTGCGATATGCGCCACTATCAGCAGAACAAAAGCCGTATGGTACGTATCGCGGAATACAGCCGCGACTGCCTGAAAGCGTTGCGCGAAGACACCGGTATTCGTTACGAAGGTCGACAGGGCGGTACGCTGCAACTGTTCCGCACTGCGCAACAGTATGAAAGCGCGGAGAAGGATATTGCCGTGCTGCAACAGGCCGGTGTGCCTTACCAGCTGCTGGAGGCCGGACAGCTGGCCAGCGTGGAACCGGCGCTGGCGGCGACCAGCCATAAGCTGACGGGCGGTTTGCGCCTGCCGAATGATGAAACCGGCGACTGTCAGCTGTTCACCCAGCGTCTGGCGGAGATGGCGGCAGCCGCTGGCGTGCAGTTCCGCTTTAACAGCGAAGTCGATCAGCTGCTGCGTGACGGCAACCAAATCTATGGTGTGAAGTGTGGCGAGGAAGTGGTGAAAGCGGATGCCTATGTGCTGGCGTTTGGCTCTTATTCCACCACCTTGCTGCGTAATATCCTGCCGATTCCGGTCTATCCGCTGAAAGGTTATTCACTGACCATTCCGCTGAAAGACGAAGCCGGTGCGCCAGTTTCCACTGTGCTCGACGAAACCTATAAAGTGGCTATTACCCGCTTTGATCAGCGTATTCGTGTTGGCGGCATGGCGGAGATCGTCGGTTACAACAATAAACTGTTGCCTGCACGGCGTGAAACGCTCGAAATGGTGGTACGCGATCTCTATCCGACCGGTGGCCATATTGAACAGGCGACATTCTGGAGCGGATTGCGCCCGATGACACCAGACGGTACACCAATTGTTGGCCGCACTCCGCTGAAAAACCTGTTCCTTAATACCGGACACGGTACGCTTGGCTGGACCATGGCCTGCGGTTCCGGCCAGTTGCTGGCAGATATTATTTCCGGCAAAACTCCGGCCATTGCCGCTGACGACCTGTCAGTAATGCGTTATCTTACAGGTTCTTCCGCTACTGATGGCGCCAGGTTACACCGTGCCGACGTCACGCGTTAAGGTTTTTACAAGGAGAAGTTATGTCACGTCCGATTGTCGCAACCATTGATACTGCCGCGTTGCGACAAAATCTGGCCATTGCCCGCCAGGCGGCTCCACACTCCCGCGTCTGGTCAGTGGTCAAGGCGAATGCTTATGGTCATGGTATTGATCGTGTCTGGCAGAGTTTGTCGGACACCGATGGTTTTGCGCTGCTGAATCTGGAAGAGGCGATTTTGCTGCGCGAGCGCGGCTGGAAGAAACCGATCCTGCTGCTGGAAGGTTTTTTCCACCCTGATGAACTGCAGATCCTTGACCGCTATCGTCTGACCACCAGTGTGCACAGCAACTGGCAAATCCAGGCGCTGGCGAATGCCAGCCTCTCTGCACCGCTGGATATCTACGTTAAAATGAACAGCGGTATGAACCGCTTAGGCTTTAAGCCGGAGCAGGTACATAATGCCTGGCATAAACTGCGCGAGCTGAAAAATGTCGCGGATATGACCTTAATGGCGCACTTTGCTGAAGCGGAAAGCGCAGAAGGCATCGAAGAGCCGATGAAACGCATCGAGCGCGCTGCAGAAGGACTGAACTGCCCGCGTTCACTGGCAAACTCCGCTGCCACACTGTGGCATAGGGAAACCCATTTTGACTGGGTACGGCCGGGGATTGTGCTGTATGGCGCATCGCCGAGCGGGTCATGGCAGGATATTGCCGACTGTGGTCTGCGCCCGGCCATGACGCTGAACAGCGAAATTATCGCGGTTCAGAATCTGCAGGGTGGAGATGCTGTTGGCTATGGCGCGCGTTACCGTGCAGCAGGTGAGCAACGTATTGGCGTAGTGGCTTGTGGTTACGCAGATGGCTATCCGCGTCATGCCCCAACGGGCACGCCGGTGGTGGTTGACGGTGTGCGTACCACTACGGTGGGGGCGATATCGATGGATATGATTACGGTGGATCTGACGCCTTGCCCGCAGGCTGGCATCGGCAGTAAGGTTGAACTGTGGGGCAACACGGTGAAAATCGATGATGTCGCCAGTGCTGCCGGTACGGTAGGTTACGAGCTGATGTGTGCGCTCGCCCCACGCGTACCGGTCGAAGTCCGCTAAATTCAGAGCGCGGTGAGGGTGCCGCGCGCTGTTTTACTGCAACGCCAGGCGATAAACGCCAGTATGGCTCCCACCACCATCATCAGCGCCAGTGCGCTTTTCTCGCTTAGCGGTATCGCCATCATCAGTAAACCTGCCGATGAACCCAGCGCCATCTGAATAAAACCAGCCAGTGCGGATGCCACACCTGCCTGCTGCTTATACGGCTCCAGCGCGTAGCTGGTGGCCGGACCGACGGTAAAGGCCAGACCCGTCACTGCAACGCCTACCGGCAACATATACAGCGCCCAGTGTAACTGCCATGCCGCTGGCAGCAGGGCGACGCCGCCGGACAGCATCAGTGCGCCGATCAGCATCGCAAGGCTGCCAATAGCCAGACAAACCGGACGGCCCACTTTGCGGATCATCTTATTCACCAGCACACTGACCAGCATAATCCAGAAGCCGTTAGCGCCAAAGGCGACAGAGAACTGCAGCGGACTGAGTTGTCCTTCCGTCATCAGCACCTGCGGTGCGAGCGAGACATAGGTCAGCACCATACCGAGTGCGCCTGCGTTAGCGAAGGCGAAGGCAAGGAAACGCGGCTGACGCAGGATCTGCCAGTACTGGCGCAGCGGCAGACCTTTCACTGGCTGGGTATCCGCCGGACGGGTTTCCGGCAGGAACAGCACCACAATCACGCCGACCAGCAGCGCATAGGCGGTGAGAAACCAGAATGGTGCGCGCCAGCCAAACGCATCGGCGAGAAAACCGCCCAGCATAGGTGCCAGCGCAGGAACGATATTCAGCGCACCATTAAGAAAACCGTAGGCGCGTGCGGCTTCTTCGCCATTCAGGCGGTCACGCACGCCGCTGAATGCCACCACGGCAGTGCAGCAGACGGCAGTGCCCTGTACCAGGCGGGCGAGCAGGAACATCGGCCAGTTCACGGCCAGTGCGGCAATCACACTGCCGACGATATAAAGCCCGAGACCAATCAGCGCGATCGGTTTACGGCCAAAATTATCGACCAGCGGGCCGGCGACCAGCTGGCCCAGTCCCATTACCAGCAGAAACAGCGGGATCGTGGTCTGAATATGGCTGACCGGTGTCGCCAGACCTTCAGCAATTTGCGGCAGCGTTGGCAGATAAAGATCAATACCAAGCGGCGCGAGAAGAACGAGGCTTAATAACAGTAGTGTGAATTTTTGCATAAGCAGGGTGCGACATCCGAAAACAAGCAGGGCGCACAGGTTAGAGGTAACTTACGGAAAAGAAAAGGGGGAGTTGTTAGTATTTGGTGCGGTGGCGGTGATGTTAATGCACATTACTGCAACGTGCATTAACATCAGCGTAATGGCGCGCAGATTACTGTACTTCTTTACCGCGAATTAATTCACCGGCGGTCTTGCACAGAATCAGACTGTCGGACCAGACGTTCCAGTTGCTGGCATATTGCGCGTCATAATGGGCGCGGGTGGCATAATCATTGCCGCGACGGCCGGATACCTGCCACAGTCCGGTAATACCCGGTTTTGTCAGCGTATAATAGCCTGCCTTGCTGGCGTAACGTTCCAGTTCCACCGCCATAATCGGGCGTGGCCCTACCAGACTCATATCGCCGCGTAACACATTCCACAGCTGCGGCAGTTTATCAAGGCTGGTACTGCGCAGGAACTGACCGAATTCGGTCACGCGCGGGTCCTGCTCGAGACGGAAATCATCTTCCCAGTCGTGGCGTGCCTGCTCGCTGGTCGCCAGCAGCAGACGCTCGTCAGCATCAGTCACCATGGTGCGAAACTTATAGCAGGTAAAGCGTTTGCCATTTTTTCCCACACGCTGCTGACCATAAATCCCTTTGCCACCCTCGCGTGATGCCATACGCCATAACACCAGCATTGCCGGGGCGAGAAACATCAGTAATAAGGCCGCGACGACAATATCAAAACTGCGCTTCAGCGCTTGTGAGGAACGTCGCGCCAGCGCAGGGCTGACGGCGGAAATTGACGAGCTCGCGCGTTTCTGACGATTGTGGGAAATGACTTTTAAATCTTCCATAATAGCGATTCTCTTATAACGAGTGATGGCTATCCTGAAATCATGTTTTTTCCAGGAACCGGATGATCATTGTCAATAATCAATCTGATAAGCGTTATTTTTGAGCAACTTGCGTTGTCAGGCGTAATGCGGAAAACTAAGACTTATTTCACTTTTCTTACGACAACGAGTAACAGTATGCAGGATAAAGTGGAATTAGTTAATAGGGTAATAGTCCTAAAAGAAATAGACTAATGTCTAATTTTTTCGTGGCTTTAATATTATTCCTGGAATTCAGTGCATTGACTTTTTCCAGCAGAAATAATAGCAAAAAAAAGCCGCGATATAATCACGGCATCAGCAGCAATTGTCAGGCAGGTTTTTTCAGCACCCAGCGGTCATGCTGCTTATCATAGTGTCCCACATCAAGATCGACCGGGTTGCCATCGATCCAGGCAGGGACGCTGGTGTCAGTGTCCCAGCCATCCAGCTGATAACTCAGGCCGGGATTGGTGTTGCAGGGAATACTGATAGTCCCCAGATTATCCGTATCCATTTCAGCATCGATAATCTCGTAGCGCCCAATCTTGAGTACGTGACCCATAATATTTCCCCATCAGCAAAGACGTGAATAGTAAGCGTAGTCTTTCCTGACGGGAAATCGAGCCATTTGCTCTCGGATTATTCCTTCTCTTGCGGTACGCGCACACCGATTTTGATCACCTGGTTATCCTCTTTCTCGGCTACTGTCCATATCAGCTCTTTCCACTCAATCTGGTCGCCGACCACCGGTGCACCGCCAATCATATCGAGAATCAGCTGACCGAGCGTCTGCTGATCGTCCATATCGGCATCCAGCTCAAGGCCATAAATCTGCGAAACATCGCGCAAACGGGTATCCGCTTCGAGAATAAAGTCACCAAAGAAGCGTTGATCCAGCGCCACCGGCGGCGATTCGCTGAACAGCTTACCCAGTGCTGGCAGGTCACGCTCACGTCCAATCACACAGAGCACATCGCCTTCCTGCAGGCGGGTGTTACCGGTAGGGTGCAGCAGCTGGTTTTTACGGAACAGCGCGGCAATACGGGTTTCGCGTGGCATATGCAGATCGCGTAATGCTGCACCAACACACCATTTATCTGCACTGAGCTGATAGACAAACTGCTCCCACGGATTTTCCGGATGAATATCGAGTCCGACACGGTTAATCGGCACACCCATCGGCGGCACGATGACCCGCGCTTTACGTGCGGCAAAGCCCAGCGAAGTGCCTTGCAGCATCAGCGAAACCAGCACAACAAAGAAGGCGATATTAAAAAACAGCGTCGCATTGTCCAGCCCGGCCATCATTGGGAAGACCGCCAGAATAATTGGCACGGCGCCACGCAGACCCACCCAGCTGATAAAGAAGCGTTCACGGATATTAAAGCCGCGGAAGGGCAGCAGACCGACCAGTACAGAGAGCGGGCGCGCGACCAGAATCAACCACAGTGACAGCAGCATCGCTGGCAGTGCGATATGCCACAGATCGGACGGAGTCACCAGTAAGCCCAGCACGAGGAACATGCCGATCTGGCTGAGCCATGCCATACCATCGAAGGTTTGCAGGATACCGTGGCGGTTACGAATTGGTCGGTTACCAAGGACATAACCACACAGATAGACCGCCAGAATCCCGCTGCCTTCCAGCACAGTGGTGAGTGCAAAGACGAGGATGCCACCGCTGACCGCCAGCAGGGGGTAGAGGCCACTGGCAAGGGAAATGCGGTTGATCACCTGTAACACGGCCCAGCCGCCGCCAAGCCCCAGCACAATACCGAGGCCAAACTGCTGTACCAGATGCACGACAAACATCCAGCTGAGGCCGGTTTGCCCCTGCTGTATCATTTCGATAAGCGTGATGGTCAGAAACACGGCCATCGGGTCGTTGCTGCCGGACTCGATCTCCAGTGTCGCATTGACACGCTCGTTAAGGCCTTTATCACCTAACAGAGAAAATACCGCTGCAGCGTCGGTGGAGCCGATAATCGCGCCGATAAGAAAACCCTGCATTAAATCGAGATGAAACAGCCAGGCAGCCATCACGCCGGTGAGGCCAGCGGTGATAAGTACACCGACAGTGGCGAGGGAAAGTGCCGGGCCCAGCGCCACCTTAAACGAACTGGCCTGGGTACGCATGCCGCCATCCAGCAGAATAATCGCCAGCGCGAGGTTAGAGACCAGATACGCCACCGGATAGTTATCGAAAGCGATGCCACCAATACCGTCAATGCCCGCCAGCATGCCGAGCACAAGGAAGATCACCAGGATAGGAATGCCAAGACGCGAGGAGAAAGAACTTAGCAGAATACTCGACGCGACCAGCACGGAACCGATGATAAACAAACTATAAATCGCGCTGGCGTCCAATGGCGGGTCTCCTGGTGTCTGAAAGGGTGGGTATTTTTACAGTGTGTAAAACGCAGCGATGAATGTCAAAAATTATTGCTAATGCAATGTTTTTCACCGGGAAAATACCGGGCATAGTATAAAATACCAGACATTATCAGCCGGTAAACGCACGTCAGAAGGCATATTTAGCAGGTTATTAAGCGAATTGAAGCGCTTGCGCAGCAAATGGGCCAGCCAGACAGGGCGTCTGGCTGGTGACGGAGATTAATAACTCTCTTCAGCCTGCTTATGGAACAGCTCGCGGAATACCGGATAAATGTCCTCCGGCTCGCGGATATGCTGAATGGCGAAATTATCAAACGTCGCCTGCAGGTGTTCATACTCACGCCACAGCGTCTGGTGCGCACGGCGGGTGATCTCGATATAGCTGTAGTAGCGTACCACCGGCAAAATATTCTTCGCCAGAATCTCATGACACAGCGGTGAGTCATCTGCCCAGTTATCGCCATCCGACGCCTGCGCAGCGTAGATATTCCACTGTGCCGGATCGTAACGCTCTCTCACCACTTCATCCATCAGTTTCAGCGCGCTGGAGACAATGGTGCCGCCGGTTTCCTGCGAATAGAAGAACTCCTGCTCATCCACCTCTTTCGCCTGCGTATGGTGGCGAATATACACCACTTCCACATTCTTATAGGTACGGATCAGGAACAGATACAGCAGAATATAAAAGCGCTTCGCCATATCTTTGGTGGCCTGGTCCATTGAACCGGAAACGTCCATCAGACAAAACATCACCGCCTGACTGGAAGGCTCCGGGCGTTTCTCAAAGTTTTTATAACGCAGGTCAAAGGTGTCAATAAATGGCACCCGCGCGATACGCGCCCGCAGCTCGGCGATCTCTTTGCGCAGACGCTCCTCTTCCAGCAACTGCACCGGTTCGGCTTTTGCCACTTCTTCCAGCGCATCTTCCAGTTCGTGCAGCATACGCCGTTTGCCCGCACTCATCGCCGTGCGGCGCGCCAGCGAGTTCTGCAGTGAACGCACCACGCTGATATTGGCCGGCACACCATTGGCGGTATAACCCGCGCGATGGGTTTTGTATTCGTTGAGCTGACGATGCTGGTTTTTTTTCAGATTGGGCAGGGCGAGATCCTCAAACAGCAGGTCGAGGTACTCATCTTTGGAAATCTGGAAGACGAATTCATCCTGACCTTCACCATCCTGACTGGCATTGCCCTGACCACTGCCAGAACCGCCACCACCACCCTGCGGACGCTCGACACGGTCATTCTGCACAAAGTGGTCATTGCCCGGATGCACGCGATGGCGGTGGCCGCCGCGTCCCTGATGGAAAACCGGCTCATGAATATCGTCCACCGGAATGGAGACGGATTCACCACTTTCCACGTCGGTAACCGAACGCTTGTTAATGGCCTCGGAGATCGACTGCTTGATTTGCGACTTGTAACGGCGCAAGAAGCGCTGGCGGTTTACCGCGCTCTTGTTTTTACCGTTCAGCCGCCGATCGATAAAATAGGCCATAGTCCCCCCAACATTGCAAGCAGGTCGGGCGTACCCGACCTTTCCGATTTTGTATCCTTACCTGTTCTGGTTTACATCAGCGTCAACTTTAAGACGATTTACGTACCCGCAGGTACCATTCGCACAGCAGGCGCACCTGTTTACGGGTGTAGCCTTTCTCCATCATACGGTCAACGAAATCGTCGTGTTTTTTCTGCTCATCCGTAGATGTTTTCGCGTTGAACGAAATCACTGGCAACAGCTCTTCGGTGTTCGAGAACATTTTCTTCTCGATAACCGTGCGCAGTTTTTCGTAACTGGTCCAGTTCGGATTACGACCGTTATTGTGTGCCCGGGCGCGCAGCACAAAGTTCACGATCTCATTACGGAAGTCTTTCGGATTACTGATACCGGCAGGCTTCTCAATTTTTTCCAGTTCCGCGTTCAGGGACTCACGGTCAAACAGCTGGCCGGTATCCGGGTCGCGATACTCCTGATCCTGAATCCAGAAGTCCGCATAGGTCACATAGCGGTCGAAAATATTCTGTCCGTACTCCGAGTAGGACTCGAGATAGGCGGTCTGAATCTCTTTGCCAATAAATTCAGCATATTTTGGAATCAGATAACCTTTCAGGTGCTCCAGATATTTCTCCGCCAGCTCCTGCGGGAACTGCTCGCGTTCAATCTGCTGCTCCAGTACGTAGAACAGATGCACCGGGTTGGCGGCCACTTCGACATGGTCGAAGTTAAATACCCGCGACAGAATTTTAAACGCGAAACGCGTCGACAGACCGTTCATGCCTTCATCGACACCGGCATAATCGCGATACTCCTGGTAGGATTTCGCTTTCGGGTCGGTATCTTTCAGGCTCTCGCCGTCATAAACGCGCATTTTCGAGTAAGTGCTGGAGTTTTCCGGCTCTTTCAGGCGCGACAGAATCGAGAAGCGCGCCAGTGTTTCCAGCGTGCCCGGGGCGCATGGCGCATGGGACAACTCACTGTGGTTAAGCAGTTTCTCGTAGATTTTGATCTCTTCGGAAACCCGCAGGCAGTAAGGCACCTTGACGATATACACACGGTCAAGGAACGCCTCGTTGTTTTTGTTGTTACGGAACTGGACCCACTCTGATTCGTTGGAGTGCGCCAGAATAATGCCGTTAAACGGCAGGGCGGAGATCCCTTCAGTACCGTTGTAGTTACCTTCCTGGGTCGCGGTCAGCAGCGGATGCAGCACCTTAATCGGCGCTTTGAACATCTCGACGAATTCCATGATCCCCTGGTTGGCACGACACAGGGCACCGGAGTAACCGTAAGCATCAGGATCGTTCTGCGCGTGGTTTTCCAGTTTACGGATATCCACTTTACCGACCAGCGCGGAAATATCCTGGTTATTCTCATCACCCGGCTCGGTTTTGGCGATCGCCAGCTGCTGCAGAATGGACGGCCAGACTTTCACCACTTTAAAGCGGGTGATATCGCCGCCAAACTCCTGCAGGCGTTTTGCGGCCCACGGCGACATAATCGTGCCCAGATAACGCCGCGGAACACCGTACTCTTTATCGAGAATGTTGGCATCTTCCTGTGGATTGAACAGGCACAACGGATGGTCGTTGACCGGGCTGCGTTCGCCATCTGCGCTTAGCACATAGATAGGAACACGCTGCATCAGCGATTTCAGGCGTTCAGCCAGCGAAGATTTACCACCACCGACCGGACCCAGCAGATACAGAATCTGTTTCTTCTCTTCAAGACCTTGTGCGGCGTGTTTCAGGTAGGAGACGATTTGTTCAATCGCTTCCTCCATACCGTAAAATTCTTCAAACGCCGGATAGCGCGCCACGACACGGTTGGAAAACAGGCGGGAAAGGCGTGGCTCCAGGGCAGTGTCGACCATCACAGGCTCACCAATAGCCATCAATAGTCGCTCCGCCGCGTTGGCGTATGCACTGCGATCCTGCTTACAGACGGCGAGGAATTCCTGCAGTGTAAACTCTTCATCCTTGGCAGCTTCATAACGCTGACGATAGTGATCGAATATATTCATAGCGATGCCCGTCCTTTCGTTTTTAGCACAGGTAATAGGAGCTTAAAAAAGATCTGGCTGCTCCCGGAAGATATTCTCTATATGAGTACAGCAACCCTTATGCCAACCTGACGTTTTTTTATCGGGATACACAATTCTTATGGTCACTCTGCTCGTACAAAATTCGCGTCTTACTTTTAACTGTAGATGGCATTTAGGAAATTTCCTTAGCTGCCAGCAGTTTCTAATGAAATTTCAATAACAAAGTCACAAACCAGATAAGCTATAACCCTCATCAGACGCGGGTTGAGGGAGAATTGTAAATAAGCATGCTCAATCTTTATGCCAGCACGGCTTCTTAAATTGATTTTACGTGCTAAAAGCTTTGTAAATTTCTCAACACCAGTCGTATCAGTAAGTAAACTGTGTAGCCTGATTGTTATATTTATGGAATGAATAAATTGTGAACCATTTCAAAGTTAGCGTGCTTGCCGTGCTTTTACCGGGATGTTTAAGCGCTTTTTCCGCCTCTGCTGAACCGCTTACCCTCGGTGCGTCAGTTATTTACTCGCAAAGCCCGTATAAGAGTGGTCAGGACCGTTATTATCCGGTGCCGGTGATCAATTATGAGGGCGAAAGCTTCTATTTCCGCAGCCTTCAGGCAGGTTACTACCTGTGGAAAGATACGCAAGACCAGTTATCACTTACTGTGCTCGGGTCGCCACAAAACTATGATCCGGGTGAAAGTGATGATGGTGATATGCGCGCGCTGGACAAGCGCCGTATGACGCTGATGGCGGGTGTGGCTTACCGCCACGTTGCTGACTGGGGTACTGTACGTACCGCGCTGATTGGTGACGTGCTGAACAACAGCAACGGTATTATCTGGGATCTGACGTATCTTTATCCTTTCACTTTTGGCGATTTCAGCATCACACCGGGCATCGGCGCGTTGTGGAACAGTGCTAACCAGAACCGCTACTACTATGGTGTTTCCGGCAATGAAGCGGCGCGTACTGGCCTGAACAGCTATCGCCCTGATGACAGCTGGAGCCCTTATGTGGAGCTGGGACTCGACTATAAGATTAATGCCAGCTGGCGCGCCAATCTGGTCGGGCGTTATACTCGCCTCGGCGATGAAATTAAAGACAGTCCGATGGTGGATACCGATTCGCAGACCATGATCTGGACTGGCGTAAGTTATACCTTCTGAGTCAAAAAGGTATGCACAAAAACAGGGCGCTTTGCACCCCTTTTGCACATTTATGGTGCTTAATATTGGTGCAGGGAGGGGGCATGCAAAAAACAGTAACTTTCCGACAATCAGAGAGCGTACCGGCCATCGGCCTGGGGAGCTGGTATATGGGGGAAGATCCCAGCCAGCGCCGACAGGAAGTTGCGGCGTTACAGGCTGGACTTGAATGTGGCTTAAAACTGATTGATACCGCCGAAATGTATGCTGAAGGCGGTGCCGAACAGGTCGTGGGTGAAGCACTGCAGGGACGGCGTGACAGCGCGTTCCTCGTTTCCAAAGTGTATCCGTGGAATGCGGGTGAGGTCGACGCGGTGGACGCCTGCGAGCGCAGCCTGCGGCGGCTGAAAACCGATTACCTCGATCTTTATCTGCTGCACTGGCGCGGTTCGGTGCCACTGGAAGAGACTATCCGGGCGATGGAAGTGTTGCAGCAGCAGGGCAAAATTCGCCACTGGGGAGTATCCAACTTCGACAGCGATGATCTGCAGGAGTTATGGCAGGAAACAGGCGGTGAGCAGTGCGCCACTAACCAGGTGCTGTATCACCTTGCATCGCGTGGTATTGAGTATTCCCTGCTGCCTGAATGTCAGCAGCGCCAGATGCCGGTGATGGCTTACTGTCCGCTGGCGCAGGCTGGACGGCTGCGACGCGGCCTGTTTGCCAATGACTATCTTAATCAGCTTGCACAACAAAAGGGCACCAGTGTCGCGCAATTGCTGCTGGCATGGGTGATCCGTAAAGAGGGGGTGATTGCCATTCCCAAAGCCAGTTCGGTGGCGCATGTACAGGATAATGCGGCGGCGTTGCAGGGGAGTTTTAGCAGCGAAGAGCTGGCGTTGCTGAATAATCACTTCCCGCCACCGGGCGGCAAAGAACCGCTTGATGTGGTGTAACGTTTTACTCCCTCAGTTCTGAATGATGAGGGGCTGCTTGTTTCTCCCTCCTCCATAAAATGGGGGAGGGCGGGGAGGGGCAACTGACAGCGTAGATCCCGCCTTTCCCCCCTCCCGGTCTTCCCCGGTTTACGGGGAAAGGCGCAGTTAAAGCTTACGCAAACGAATCGTCGTCCCCAGACGTGCCGGTTTTTCTGGCGCACTCTTCATCGGTGAACTGACGTGTGCAGTTTCAACACAGACAAATGTTTTGTAACCGTCGTTCTCCATATCCGCCATACTGCAGGATAATTCCGCGCCAGGATTCCAGGTGACAACGTCACTTTGGTGGTGGTGATACACTTCAATCACTCGCTTGCCCGCGGTGTCATGGATCAGGCTGCAGCCTTCCGGCTGAGTATGGATGCGGTCAACGCGCGAAGGATAGCGCTGCTTACCATCAGCAGACTCACCACGCACACCGTTATTCACCTTATCGATAAAACTGTTGCCCAGCCCGCTGACTTCCACTCCGGCGATGTCCGCGACGGTAAAATAGCTGTGCAGTGCCGCTGTCGCGTCATACTCACCATGAGCTTCCAGCTCAATCTCACAATGTGCACCCAGGCGGAAGCGGGCCAGCAGGGTGAAATCATGTGGCCAGAATTTTTTGCTCTGCTCACTGCTTTCCAGCACCAGCGTCAGCATTACGCCATCTTCGTTCTCATCGTGCGCGGACAGTTTCCATGGCAGATTACGGGCAAACCCGTGCGCCGGTTCGCCTGCCGGACCAAACCATGGCCAGCAGATCGGCACGCCGCCACGAATGGCTTTACCGGGGATCAGAGGTGTCTTTTCGCTAAGCCAAATCACTGGCTTCTCACCGCTCGGTTGCCAGGCAATCAGCTGCGCGCCCTGCAGGGTCACGGCGGCGCGCACCTTAGGATGGCTGACAACAATTACCGGCAGTTCACCAGTCTGGCGCAGGGAAAGATAAGGAGTGATTTGGTTAACGACAGGAAGTGCAAAGAGTTGTTCGTTCATAATGAATCCTGTTTTATTCAGATTCTGACGATAAAAAAGGGCGACCGTAGTCGCCCTCTGTGATCAGCTGGTCAGCATCACTTATTTAGAGATGTGAGCAATCAGATCCAGAACTTTGTTAGAGTAACCAGTTTCGTTGTCGTACCAGGAAACCAGTTTCACAAAGTTGTCGCTCAGCGCGATACCTGCTTTAGCATCGAATACAGAAGTCAGTTTTTCGCCGTTGAAATCGGTAGAAACCACTTCGTCTTCGGTGTAGCCCAGAACGCCTTTCAGCTCGCCTTCAGCAGCGGCTTTGATCGCTTCACAAATTTCTTTGTAAGAAGCGGGTTTAGCCAGACGTGCAGTCAGGTCAACCACAGAGACGTTAGGGGTAGGAACGCGGAACGCCATACCGGTCAGTTTGCCGTTCAGCTCAGGGATCACTTTACCTACTGCTTTAGCTGCGCCAGTAGAAGAAGGGATGATGTTCTGAGCTGCGCCGCGGCCGCCGCGCCAGTCTTTGTGAGACGGGCCATCAACGGTTTTCTGGGTAGCGGTGGTCGCGTGAACAGTGGTCATCAGTGCTTCAACTATACCGAACTGGTCGTTGATCACTTTAGCCAGTGGCGCCAGGCAGTTGGTGGTGCAGGATGCGTTAGAAACGATTTCCTGGCCAGCGTAAGATTTGTGGTTCACGCCCATGACGAACATTGGGGTGTCATCTTTAGATGGACCAGTCAGAACAACTTTCTTCGCGCCCGCTTCGATGTGTTTACGTGCGGTTTCGTCGGTCAGGAAGATACCGGTTGCTTCAGCAACAACATCCACACCAACTTCGTTCCACTTCAGGTTCGCTGGGTCACGCTCTGCGGTAACACGGATTTTTTTGCCGTTAACAACCAGCTGGCCGTCTTTGACTTCTACCGTGCCGTTGAAACGACCGTGGGTGGAGTCATATTTCAGCATGTAAGCCATGTACTCAGCGTCGAGCAGATCGTTGATAGCAACGATTTCAATGTCAGAACGCTCCTGAGCAGCACGGAAAACAATGCGACCGATGCGGCCAAAACCGTTGATACCTACTTTGATAGTCATATATTCCACCAGCTTGTTGTTAGTGAATAAAAGGTTGGCTGTAAAATTACAAAAACCATACCAGGCGTCAAGCGGAATCGTGTCAATAGTTGCGACAAATCAAACCAGCGACCAGGAATTATTCATCTGAAACTGCGTTCCGCGTTGACAGATCATTCTCTACTTTGGGGCTCGGGTCTTGAAAATAAAGGGCCGGTCATAACAAAAAGTGATGTCCGTCACATTTTTGCCAGTCAGCACAAAAGTGTCGACCTCAGGCAAGAAAAATTGCCCTGATCTTGTTAAGTGTTTGTTAGAATACTAGCCGAAGATTTCAGAATAACTACCCCCCGAGACCATCATAAAATGGCTAAAGAATCGACACATCTTACACCCGATACTGAACTGACGGAAATGCAGCGTTACGTGACGCAACAGCGTGGTACTGAGCCGCCATTTTCCGGTGCGTTACTGCACAACAAAACCGATGGCATCTACCACTGCCTGGTGTGCAACTCGCTGCTGTTTCTGTCAGAAAGCAAATATGATTCTGGCTGCGGCTGGCCGAGTTTTTATCAGCCGTACAGCGATGACGCTATCCGTTATCTGGAAGATAGCTCGCATGGCATGCAGCGCATTGAAATTCGTTGTGGAAACTGTGATTCTCATCTGGGACATGTGTTCCCCGATGGCCCGCAACCGACCGGTGAACGTTACTGTGTGAATTCTGCCTCACTCAGCTTTACCAATGATGACGGCAAACAAACCAAAGGCTAACGCGATGCAAAAAGATCTTGAGGCGATGATTGCGGCCATGACGCCAGATGTTTACCAGCGGCTGGCAACCGCAGTGGAAACCGGTAAATGGGCGGATGGTGTGGCGCTGACCAGCGAGCAGAAAGAGAACTGCCTGCAACTGGTGATGTTATGGCAGTCACGCCATAACCATGATGCGCAGCATATGAGCATCGGCAGGGACGGGCAGATCGTCACCAAGTCGAAGCAGCAGCTGAAAGAAGAGTTTGGCATCATCTCTGATGTGACGCGTATTACGTTGCAGTAAGTGGCGTAGCGGGCCGGGAACCCGGCCCGCTACGTTAATGCACCTGTGCGCCCGCCGCGGCCATGTCAGCGAAAGCCTGTTCACTGTCATCGGCGTGCAGATTGACGCCGCGACATCCTTCACGCAGCACCTCCACCTTATAACCCAGCTCCAGTGCGTCCAGCACGCTGAATTTGACGCAATAATCCGTCGCCAGTCCGATCACCAGCAGGGACTCAATACCGCGTTCACGCAGCCAGCTGTCCAGCCCGGTTTGCCGGCGGTGGCCGTTATCAAAAAACGCGCTGTAGCTGTCCACGGAAGCATCCTCGCCTTTGTGAAATACCGCATCGATCAGCGTCTGATCGAGTTGCGGGTGAAACGCTGCTCCCTTGCTGTGCTGAATGCAGTGATCCGGCCACCACACCTGCGCCAGACCGTCCAGCTCACCCACGCTGTAGGGCACGGCGCCAGCCACTGAGGCAAAACTGCCGTGCTGCGCCGGATGCCAGTCCTGGCTGGCGATCACCGCCTCGCCACGCTGACGATATTCGGCGGCAAGGCGGTTAGCCACGGCGATGGTTGCATCGCCATCACTGACCGCCAGTGCACCGCCAGGACAAAAGTCATTCTGCAGGTCGATCAGTAATAGCGCACGTTTCATCGCGTCTTCTCCAGATTATTCTGCGGTCAGCTCACCGCGCAGGTTGGTCTGCATCTGCTGGCGAATCTCTTCTGCGGAGAGATCCTGGCACAGCAGGAAGTGCAGTTTGGTGAGCGCAGCTTCTACCGTCAGATCATAGCCGCTGATCACGCCCGCGTGTGCCAGCGCGTTCCCCGTGGCGTAGCCGCCCATATTCACTTTACCGGACATACACTGCGTCAGGTTAACCACCACAATGCCGCGTTCAGACGCCTGGCGCAATTCATTGAGGAATTCAGCATTTTGCGGGGCGTTACCGACGCCATAAGAGCGCAGGATCAGCGCTTTTACCGGCTGGCGCAGGAAGTTGCGTACCACATCGGCGGAGATACCTGGGTAAATGGTGACCACGCCAATTGGCTGTGGTGAGGTCGGGTGAACCACCAGTTTCCCCTGGCCCTGCGGCGCTGGCGGGGTATTGAGGCGACGAATATGGATACCCGCTTCCAGCAGCGGAGCCAGGTTAGGGGAGGCAAAGGCATTAAAGCCATCGGCATGGGCTTTGGTGGTGCGGTTGCCACGGTACAGGGTGTTGTTGAAGAACAACGCCACTTCATTAATCGGATAATTCGCCGCGACAAACAGCGCATTCAGCAGGTTCTGCTGACCATCTGAACGCAGTTCCGCCAGCGGGATCTGCGAGCCGGTGACGATCACCGGTTTCGCCAGGTTTTCCAGCATAAATGACAACGCTGAGGCGGTGAACGCCATGGTGTCAGTACCGTGCAGGATGACAAAGCCATCGTAGTTGTCGTAGTTCTTTTCGATGTCATCCGCAATCGATTGCCAGTCCTGCGGCGTCATATCTGAAGAGTCCATCAGCGGTGAGTATTCATGGATGGTGAAATCCGGCATCTCCGGGCGATGGAATTCCGGCATCTTAGACAGTTCCTGCTGCAGGTGACCGGAGACCGGAATATACCCGTGTTCAGAACGCTGCATACCGATGGTGCCGCCCGTGTAGGCGACATAAATAGATTTCTTTTGCATTAATGGACTCTGGCTTGCCGTAGAAAGGGCGCAGTATACCTGTTCGATCTGCAATTTGCAGCGTTGTTCACCGGGCAAATCCCTGACGTTAATCACATTGTGGTGAGTCAGCAGAGCCACTCTGAAACTGCAGGCATATCACCGGCAGCAACGAAGAAACTTAAGGCGCAGGGAACACGGTCAGCGGAGCAAAGCGTCCCGCGCCATGGACGGCGCGGGCCGAGCCGTCAGGGATGACGCTTTTTGCGACTTTGCGGAGCTGACCGTGTTCCCTGAGCGGTCGCAGGACTAAAAGCGATGCCCATTGCCACCGCAAAACGTCACGAAGACACCTGGGAAATCGGAAAGGAGAGGCGCGGCAAGCCGCGCCTGTAAGAGATTACCGTACGTCGCCGCAGGTGAGGCAGAAGGCGTAACGGTTTTGCGGGTCGTTAAGATGATTGAACAGGCCAGGTTGTTTGTGCATATCGCTCATCACCTGTGCCACTGGCGCAGGCAGATATGCTTTCAGTGCCTGTGGCAGCAGCGCCTGCGCCGAGGCATCAAACTGGCTTAACAGGGTGTCCAGCAGCCCCGGTTCATCCTGTACCCAGACCAGCTGATAATGGTCCAGTTTCGCCAGCTCTGCGGCTTTCGCGGCGGCATCATCAAAGTCACCCAGCGCATCCACCAGGCCATTCGCTTTGGCATCGCTGCCAGTCCAGACATGACCCTGGGCAATCTGATCAATCTGTTCCGGCATCTTATTGCGCGACTTCGCGACCAGACCGAGGAAGTTCTTGTAGCCATTCTCGATGCTCAGCTGCATTAGCTGCTGCACTTCCGCAGGTAACGCTTTGGTGGTGGCGATATCGGCCAGCGGTGAGGTGGCGACGCCGTCAGTATGCACGCCCACGCTGTCCAGCGAGTTTTCCACGGTGTTAATCACGCCAAAGATGCCGATAGAACCGGTCAGGGTATTCGGGCTGGCAACAATATAGCTGGCAGGTGTGGAGATC
The DNA here is from genome assembly GCF_965644245.1 of Erwinia sp. V71. Classification (NCBI taxonomy): domain Bacteria; kingdom Pseudomonadati; phylum Pseudomonadota; class Gammaproteobacteria; order Enterobacterales; family Erwiniaceae; genus Erwinia; species Erwinia sp. V71. The sequence continues at coordinate 42,694 of NZ_CBFFRK010000017.1, read as the reverse complement.
CAGTAACCGCCAGACGCCGCCATACCGCCCATTGACACCACCACCGGCTTACCGGCGGTACGCGCGGCGGCCAGCTCCTGGCGAATCACTTCAGAAGCGCTGACGCTGCCGCCCGGGCTGTTAACGCGCAGAATAATTGCTTTGATCGCCGGATCAAGACGCGCATCGCGGATTTGCTGCGCGGTGGTATCGCCACCTACCGAACCCTGTGCTTCTTCACCATCCATAATGGCGCCGTTAGCCAGAATGACCGCGATATTACCGCCTTTATTCGCGGAATCTTTCAGCGTGTAATCGTAAATGCTGATGTTGTTGTAATCGTGCTGTTGCTGGCTATAGCCAAATTTTTTCGCCAGCAGCAGATCCACCGCAGCACGTGATGCCAGTTCATCCACCAGTTTGCTCTCTTTGGCATACTGCGCGGTATCGCCGCCCACTTTCTGCAGGGCATCCAGCAGCCCCTGCGCGCCAGGGAACGCCTGTTGCGGTGTGATCTGGCGGTTAGCGGCAATGGTATTGAGATAGTTCTGCCACAGCTCGCCGATCCAGCGGCTGTCAGACTCACGCGCCGCAGGCGACATATCATCACGCAGGAACGGCTCAACGGCGGATTTGTAGGTGCCGACGCGGAACACATGCGAAGTGACTTTCAGCTTATCCAGCAGCGATTTGAAATACAGGCTGTTAGTGGCGAAGCCGTGCAGGTCAACTGTTCCCTGGCTGGAGAGGTACACGGTATTGGCGAAACTGGCGAGATAGTATTGCGCCTGGCTGTAGCTGTCGCCAGTGGCGTAAATCGGCTTGCCGCTGTCGCGGAATTCACGCAGCGCTTTGCCGATATACTGCAGTGATGGCTGATCCGCACCCGCGAAATCGCGCAGTTCCAGCACCATACCGGTAATATTCTTATCGTCTTTCGCCTGGCGAATGGCGTTGACCACGTCAAACAGCGAGTTTTCTTTCAGGCGGTCACTGCTGGCGCCGAGCAGCTGGCGGCCCAGTTTACTTAGCTTATTACTGACTGTCGGTTTATCGACCACCACTCCGGTAAGATCGACTTTCAGCGCGCCGCGTGGCGTTTCGGCCGGCGTACTGGCGCTGTTAAGCTGGAAATAGATGCCAACGCAAACCAGGATTAAAAACAGCAGAAACAGGTTCAAAATGAACTCGCGGACAAAATTCACGATACGCCATGTCCATTTGAACAAACCTGCGATAATTCGCCACAAAGTGCGCATGTCATCTCCATATTTATCGAATAATTACCCGAAAAATCTCAGCCTTCGGGGGATCAGCCCATCCTAAAGAGCGACGGGCGAATTGTCAGCAGGAAAAAGCGCTATGCTGTAACAAAACGTCAGCCTGTGGTAGTTTGCAGCGGTTGTTATTGCACTTGATCAGGAGGCATTTAATGGACGCACTGGACTTACTGGTTAACCGCCGCTCGGCGTCACGTCTGACCGAACCGGCGCCTGCGGGTGAAGCGCTGGAGAATATTATCCGCGCCGGGATGCGCGCACCGGATCATGGCACGTTGCAGCCGTGGCGTTTTATCATCATCGAAAATGAAGGTCGTGAGCGTTTCAGCACGTTGCTGACCCAGGCGGCACAGGAAGATGCGCTGGATGATAAGGCGATTGAAAAAGCGCAACAGGCGCCGTTCCGCGCGCCAATGATTATTGCCGTGGTGGCGCATTGCGATGAACACCCGAAAGTACCGCACTGGGAGCAGGTGGTTTCCGCTGGCTGCGCGGTGATGGCGATGCAGATGGCGGCTGTCGCACAGGGCTTTAACGGTATCTGGCGCAGCGGCGCCTGGACTGAACACGATACCGTGCGCGCGGCATTTCATTGTCGTCAGCAGGATGTGATTGTCGGTTTCCTGTACCTTGGCACGCCGCAGTTAAAATCTTCCACTACCGTTATCCCGCCGGATAGCGCGCCATTTGTCAGTTCTTTCTGAGTGACGCAACGTTAATGCGCCTGTTTATTGCCGAAAAACCGAGTCTCGCGCGCGCCATTGCCGATGTATTGCCTAAACCACATCGGCGTGGAGATGGTTATATTGCCTGTGGCAACGATCAGCTTGTCACCTGGTGTGTGGGACACCTGTTAGAACAAGCGCAGCCCGACAGTTATAACAGTCGCTTTGCCCGCTGGTCGCTGGCGGATCTGCCGATTGTGCCGGAAAAATGGCAACTGCAGCCGCGGCCGTCAGTGGCAAAACAGCTGAATGTGATTAAAGGCCTGCTGGCGCAGGCCACGGAAGTGGTGCATGCCGGTGACCCGGATCGCGAAGGTCAGTTGCTGGTGGATGAAGTGCTGGATTATCTGGCGCTGCCGCCCGAAAAGCGCGAGAACGTACAGCGCTGCCTGATTAATGATCTCAACCCGCAGGCGGTGGAACGCGCGGTAGGCCGTCTGCGCGCCAACCGCGAGTTTATTCCGCTCTGTGTCTCGGCGCTGGCGCGTGCCCGTGCTGACTGGCTGTACGGCATCAATATGACGCGTGCTTACACCCTGCTGGGGCGTAATGCGGGCTATGACGGTGTGCTCTCCGTTGGCCGGGTGCAGACGCCGGTGCTGGGACTGGTGGTGCGGCGCGATGAAGAAATCGAGAACTTTGTCGCGAAGGACTTCTTTGAAGTGAAGGCTCATATCGTCACACCGCAGGAGGAGCGCTTTGTTGCGCTATGGCAACCGAGCGAGTCCTGTGAGCCGTATCAGGACGAAGAGGGGCGTCTGCTGCATCGTCCGCTGGCGGAACATGTGGTGGTGCGTATCGACGGCCAGCCAGCGATTGTCACGCAGTATAACGACAAGCGTGAGAATGATACTGCGCCGCTGCCGTTTTCCCTCTCCAGTCTGCAGATCGAAGCCGCACGGCGTTTTGGCCTCAGTGCTCAGGTGGTGCTGGATACCTGTCAGCGCCTGTATGAAACCCACAAACTGATTACCTATCCCCGTTCTGACAGCCGTTATCTGCCGGATGAGCACTTTGCCGGACGTCACGCGGTGCTGAACGCGATTAGCGTGCATCAGCCGGCATTAACGCCGCCAGCGGATTTTGATACCGATCGTAAAAACCGCTGCTGGGACGATAAAAAAGTGGATGCGCACCACGCGATTATCCCTACCGCGCGCAGCAGTCAGACACGGCTGACGGAGAATGAAGCCAATATTTATGGCCTGATTGCCCGCCAGTATCTGATGCAGTTCTGCCCGGATGCGGTATACCGCAAGTGCGTCATCGAGCTGGAGATCGCCGGCGGTAAGTTTGTCGCCAAAGCGCGTTTTCTGGCGGAAGCTGGCTGGCGTGCGCTGCTCGGCAGTAAGGATCGCGACGAGGAGAACGACGGCACACCGTTGCCGGTGGTGGCAAAAGGTGATGAGCTGTTGTGTGAACGCGGTGAGGTGGTGGAGAAGCAGACCCAGCCACCACGGCCGTTTACGGACGCGACCCTGCTCTCCGCGATGACCGGTATTGCCCGTTTTGTGCAGGATAAAGATCTAAAGAAAATCCTCCGTGCGACCGATGGTTTAGGAACAGAAGCTACCCGTGCAGGCATTATCGAACTGCTGTTCCGCCGCACTTTTTTGTACAAGAAAGGGCGCTATATTCATGCCAGCGAGGCGGGTCGGGCGTTGATCCACTCTCTGCCGGAGATGGCCGCCAGACCTGATATGACGGCGCAGTGGGAATCGACGCTGACGAAAATCAGTGAGAAACAGTGCCGCTATCAGGATTTTATGTATCCGCTGGTGGAAACGCTGCACAGTCTGATCAATCAGGCGCGTCAGCAGCCTGCGGCACAGGCATTTCGCGGCGTGGCAGCGCCAGCAAAGGGTGGCAAAGGTCAAAAATCGCCGCGTAAATCGGCTAAAGTGAAGGAGAGTGAGGAATGAAATTAGCAGCTTTACTTTGCGGCGCAACACTGCTGCTGAGCACTGCCGCACTGGCGGAAGGGGAAAGCCGCGCGCGTCATGGCGGTGATACCGATGTTATCGTCAATATGCCAGCGGAAGTGTGGAATCAGGGCAGCAGTAATCAACAGAATCAGCCGTGCGCCCGCTGCTGTACTTACGGTAACCAGAGCTATACCGAGGGTGCGGTGATCAAGAAAGAAGGGGGGTTGCTGCAGTGTACGCGCGATAAAGCCTCTTTGGGGACGCACAATCTGATCTGGCAAATCGTACGTGAATAAGCCACAGCGTCTGGCCGCGTGATGCGCGGCCAGACGCTGCTGTGATCAGAGTTTGAATTCTGCCCAGATTGGCGCATGGTCGGACGGTTTTTCCATGCCGCGGATGTCATAATCGATACCGGTCGCCACACAGCGTTCCGCCAGCGGGTTGCTGGTGAGGATCAGGTCAATACGCAGGCCACGGTTATCATCAAAACCTTTCGAACGATAATCAAACCACGAGAAACGGTCACTGTTTTCCGGGTTCTGTGCACGCCAGCTGTCCACCAGTCCCCAGTTCATCAGACGGTCCATCCACTCGCGCTCTTCCGGCAAGAATGAGCATTTACCGGTACGCAGCCAGCGTTTGCGGTTCTCTTCACCGATACCGATATCGAGGTCGGTCGAACTGATATTCATATCACCCATAATCAGCACCGGGTTCGCAGGTTGCAGGTTCTGTTCCAGATAATCCTGCAGGTCGCGGTAAAACTTCTCTTTGGCCGGGAATTTGGTGGCATGATCACGGCTTTCACCCTGCGGGAAGTAGCCGTTAATCACCGTCAGGTTGCCCAGCGGCGTCGCCAGTTCTGCCATGATCAGGCGGCGCTGCGCATCTTCATCGTCACCAGGGAAACCACGACGCACCATCACAGGGGGTTCTTTGGTCAGCAGCGCCACGCCATAGTGACCTTTCTGACCATGATAGAACACGTTGTAGCCCAGCTTGCTGACCTCTTCCAGCGGGAACATATCATCATGGACCTTGGTTTCCTGCAGGCCGATCACGTCTGGCTGATGCTGCTCAATAATCGCTTCAAGCTGATGTGGACGGGCGCGCAGCCCATTGATATTAAAAGAAACAAATTTCATCGCGGATGCCATTGCGCAAGGGGAAAGAGTGGGCGGATGGTAGCATGGGTGGTGGGGGAAATCTAAGAGAATGTGCCGTTTACTGCGATGGGGGAACGGGAGGTTACAGCGATACTGGTATCTGTGCTCTGGCGATGGTGAGGGCAGGATTACCGATGTAAGCGGTGTTGTCTTGATGACGCTCGGCTTGAACCTTCGAGGCGCGGGTAGTGATTTCTGCTTTGACTCTGCTGCGGGAAGGATTACCGCCGCAAGCGGCGTTGTCTCGCTGGCGCTCGACTCGAACCTTCGAAGTCGATGACGACAGATTTACAGTCTGCTCCCTTTGGCCGCTCGGGAACCCCACCAGGTGAAGCGTACTACTTGTTGGTATTCAGCATCAGTTCAGAAACATAATGGCTGTTGTACATACTGCATCAGGTAAATGGTGGTGGGGGAAGGATTCGAACCTTCGAAGTCGATGACGGCAGATTTACAGTCTGCTCCCTTTGGCCGCTCGGGAACCCCACCAGGGATTCACTATCAGTTTGTACTTTACATTGAGACGACAACACTCACTGTCGTTCGCTGTAGTGCTCGTAAGCGGGGCGCATCATATCAAATGAACCGCCGCTGTAAAGCACTGGATCTCAGAAACTTTATCGTTTGCCGTTTTTTTGCCCGTAGCGCTGCATTGCTGCGCAAAACACCCGCCACGGGCAGGGGAATTACAGAATAATCGTGCGGTTGCCGTAAACAAATACGCGCTGCGCCAGCACTTTATACAGCGCACGGCTCAGCACATTTTTCTCCACGTCACGACCTGCGCGCATCATATCTTCGGCAGTGTAGGTGTGATCGACATTAATCACGTCCTGCATGATGATTGGACCTTCATCCAGATTGTCGTTCACGTAGTGCGCGGTGGCACCAATGATCTTCACGCCACGCTCATACGCCTGATGGTACGGACGTGCACCGATAAAGGCGGGCAGGAAGGAGTGGTGAATATTGATAATCTGGTTCGGGTAACGCTGCACGAAAGCGGGCGTCAGCACGCGCATATATTTTGCCAGCACCACGTAGTCAGGCTTAAAGCGGTCAATCTCCGCGGCCATGGCATTGTCGTGCTGCTCGCGTGTTATGCCTTCATGGCTGACGAGGATAAATGGAATGTCGAAGCGTTCAACCAGTGTCTGCAGGGTTTCATGGTTGCCGATCACTGCCGCAATTTCCACGTCCAGCCCGCCATACGCGCTTTTCATCAGCAGATCGCCGAGGCAGTGTGCCTCTTTGGTCACCAGAATCACCACGCGGCGACGCCCGGCAGAGGTCAGTTCACGCATAGACCCCTGTGGCAGCGCGCTGTCGAGATCGGCCAGCAGCGTGGCGTCGTTGAAAATCCCTTCCAGCTCAGTACGCATGAAAAAGCGCCCGGTGCGGTGATCAACAAACTCATTGTTCTGCACAATATTCAGTTCGTGCTTGTAACAGATATTGGTGATCTTGGCGATCAGCCCTTTGGCGTCAGGGCAGATGGTACGTAAAACTTTTCGTTGCAGTGGTTGAGCTTGCATTTCGGTATAGGTCCTGTCGAAGCCTTATATTCATTAATCAATCGGTAGGTGAAGGGCACTGAGTGTATCACTGGCCACAACATTTCTTGTATTTTTTCCCGGAGCCGCAGGGACAACGGTCATTTCGTCCGACAGGCGGCACGGTTCCGTCGATATAGTACCAGCGTTGATCCTCACGAAGGAAGCGCGAGCGTTCGTGAATTGCCGCAATGCGCTGATTCTCGCGAAAACGCGCAAAAAAGGTGACGAAACCTTCATTATCGTGGCTTCCTGCTTCATGAGCGATTACATTCAGGCTGAGCCATTCGGTGTCACGGAAGCTCTCTTCCAGCACACTGTGCAGTTGTGGATGCCGGGCGCTGCTGTGCCAGCTATCAACCAGATAGCCGGCGCGCTGTTTTACGTAGGCGGTATAACGTGAACGCATTAACGCTTCCGGCGTCGGGGGAATTGCTGTCCCGTCGAGCCAGGGCGCGCAACATAAGCTATACTGCATTCCGCTACAGCACGGACATTTCTCAGACACAAGTACTCCGGGTTGTCAGACAACATAAGTAAAAACAGCGGTTATGTTAACCGAGGCGGGCCCGGTTAGCTATTTGCACATTGTGTTATCGCCAGAGGTTGAATGAGACAGGTAAAGATTGGACTGGCGCTGGGTTCCGGCGCAGCCAAGGGATGGGCTCACATCGGCGTCATCAGAGCGCTGGAAAAAGCAGGCATCAACGTCGATATCGTTGCGGGTTGTTCAGTCGGCGCGCTGGTCGGTGCAGCTTATGCCACCCATCGTCTGCCCGTGATGGAAAAGTGGGTACGCTCATTCAGCTACTGGGACGTGATTCGGCTGATGGATTTTTCATGGGGCCGCGGCGGTCTGTTGCGCGGTGAAAAGGTGTTTAATCACTGGCGCCAGCTGGTGACGGCGGAAAATATTGAGGAGTGCAAACTTCGTTTCGGCGCCGTCGCAACCAATCTCAGTACCGGCCGTGAATTGTGGCTGACCGATGGCGATTTGCATCAGGCGGTGCGTGCGTCCTGCAGTATGCCGGGGTTACTGTCGCCAGTAGCGTATCACGGCTACTGGCTGGTGGATGGTGCAGTGGTGAACCCGGTGCCGATTTCCCTGACGCGCGCGCTGGGCGCGGATATCGTTATCGCGGTGGATTTGCAGCATGATGCGCACCTGATGCAGCAGGACCTGCTGTCGGTGACACCACAGGAACCATCGCAGGAGCAGGACGTTGCGACCAGCTGGGGAGGCAAATTGCGCCAGCAGCTGGCAAAAATGGCCAGCCGTCGGATTAACCAGACACCCGGCGCAATGGAAATTATGACCACCTCGATCCAGGTGCTGGAAAACCGGGTTAAACGCAACCGTATGGCGGGTGACCCGCCGGATGTGCTGATTCAGCCTTTTTGTCCGCAGATTTCAACGCTCGATTTTCACCGGGCGGAAGAAGCTATCGCAGCGGGTAAAGAGGCCGTTGATAAGAAGATGGATGAGCTTTTACCGCTTGTTCGAAACAGATAATCAGCCTGTCGTAACTTCAGGCAATTCTGACAGGCATAAGTGCGCTTTTTAAACCACTATTGAATTATCTGGCGTGCAAGGGGGAACGATGGAGAAACCATTATTCGGAAAGCAACTGCTCATTGTTGAAGATGAGGTGGTTTTTCGTTCCCTGCTGGAAAATTTCCTCCGTTCCCTTGGTGCGAGCACCATTACGGCGAACGATGGACTCGACGCGCTCGACGTTCTGCTGCACAGCAAGCCTGATATGATGATCTGCGATCTGGATATGCCGCGCATGAATGGCATCCGGCTGGTGGAGCATTTGCGTGCGCGGGGGAATGCCCTGCCGATCCTGATTGTTTCCGCGACCGAAAATATGTCGGATATCGCCCATGTGCTGCGCCTTGGGGTGCAGGACGTGTTACTGAAACCGATTCGGGATTTGACGCGGCTGCGCGAAGCTGTGTACGAGTGCCTCTATCCCTCTATGTTTACGTCAAAAGTGGAGGAGGATGAGCAGCTGTTTCAGGACTGGGATGCGCTGGTGCGCGATCCGGCGGCGGCGGCAAAGCTGCTGAAACAGTTACAACCGCCGGTGCAGCAGGTGATCGCCAACTGCCGCATTAATTATCGTCAGCTGACGATGGCGGAGCAGCCGGGACTGGTGCTGGATATTGCCGCGCTGTCCGAGAAGGATCTGGCGTTTTATTGCCTGGATGTTACCCGTGCCGGTGATAATGGCGTGCTGGCTGCACTTTTATTACGCGCATTGTTTAATGGTTTACTTCAGGAACAGTTATCAGGACAGGGACAGCGCTTATCGGAATTAAGCGCATTGTTAAAACAGGTTAATGCGTTATTGCGTCAGGCGAATCTGCACGGCCAGTTTCCTTTATTGGTTGGTTATTATCACCACAGTTTAAAAAACCTGATCCTGGTTTCCGCCGGATTGAATGCCACACTCAACATCAATACTCAGCAACTGCAACTCAATAATGGTGTTCCGCTTGGCACGCTGGGTAGCACACATCTTAATCAAATTAGTCAGCGTTGTGATGCCTGGCAATGTCAGGTATGGGGCGCTGGTGGCAGGCTGCGCCTGATGTTATCGACCGAATAACGACCAGCACGTTACTATTTTTTTGCCGGACTAAAGACAGTGCCAGGTATAAGCTTTACACTTGGGTAATAGTCTTAATTTCACCGGAATTTACCCAACCAGGATAAATCCTGCGTCACCAAACTGATATACTCGTTTCGTTTTTTAAATCGACATATCAAGTAATAACTTGAACGGCCTAAAGAGAGGTATCTTGATGTCTGCCTATAAGTCTAAGGTAAAAAAAGCAGTAATCCCTGTAGCAGGTTTGGGAACACGTATGTTGCCAGCTACCAAAGCGATTCCGAAAGAGATGCTGCCGTTGGTTGATAAGCCGTTAATTCAGTATGTCGTTAACGAGTGTATCGCAGCCGGAATTAATGAAATTGTGCTGGTCACCCACTCATCCAAAAACTCGATTGAAAACCATTTCGATACCAGCTTCGAGCTGGAAGCGATGCTGGAAAAACGCGTTAAGCGTCAGCTGCTGGACGAAATTCAGTCTATCTGCCCGCCACACGTCACCATTATGCAGGTACGTCAGGGTATCGCTAAAGGCCTTGGCCACGCCGTAATGTGCGCCCACCCACTGGTTGGTGACGAGCCTGTCGCGGTGATCCTGCCGGACGTGATTATTGACGAATACGAATCCGATCCTGCCAAAGATAACCTTGCTGAGATGCTGAAGCGTTTCGACGAAAGCAACCGCAGCCAGATCATGGTGGAGCCGGTGGCGGATGTTACTGCTTACGGCGTGGTTGACTGTGAAGGTCGCGAACTGAATCCAGGCGACAGCGCACCAATGGTCGGCGTGGTGGAAAAACCGAAAGCTGCCGAAGCCCCATCCAATCTGGCTGTGGTGGGCCGTTACGTGCTGTCTGCTGATATCTGGCCTCTGCTGGCTAAAACCCCTCCGGGAGCGGGTGGCGAAGTTCAGCTGACTGACTCTATTGCCATGCTGATGGAAAAAGAGACGGTGGAAGCTTACCACCTGAAAGGCGTCAGCCATGACTGCGGCAATAAACTCGGCTATATGCAGGCATTTGTGGAGTACGGTGTGCGCCACGCGTCACTGGGCAGTGATTTCAAACAGTGGCTGGAAAGCACCGTCGGCAATAAAAAGTAATTCATTTTAACGCGGGATAACTCAATGAAAGTCACCGTATTTGGTATCGGCTATGTTGGTCTGGTTCAGGCTGCAGTACTGGCCGAAGTCGGACATGACGTTCTTTGCATCGATGTAGACGAGAACAAAGTTGAAAACCTCAAGAAAGGGATTATCCCGATCTTTGAACCAGGTTTGACGCCGCTCGTCACCCAGAACTATGAAGCAGGACGCCTCAAATTCAGCACGGACGCCGCAGAGGGCGTCAGTCACGGTGTGATGCAGTTCATCGCCGTCGGCACGCCGCCGGATGAAGATGGTTCGGCGGATCTGAAGTACGTTACCGCTGTAGCGCGGACTATCGCGCAACATATGAACGAGCACAAAGTGGTGATCGACAAGTCCACTGTGCCGGTAGGAACCGCGGATCGCGTGCGTCAGGTGATGACGGAAACGCTGCAGGCGCGTGACTGCCATATCGCTTTCGATGTGGTCTCTAACCCGGAATTCCTGAAAGAAGGTGCCGCGGTCAGTGACTGTATGCGTCCGGATCGTATCGTTATCGGTACAGATAATGAGGATGTGGTCGAACTGCTGCGCGAGCTGTATGAGCCGTTTAACCGCAACCACGATCGCATGATCCTGATGGATATCCGCAGTGCGGAGCTGACCAAGTATGCGGCAAACTGCATGCTGGCGACCAAAATCAGCTTTATGAATGAAATGTCCAACCTGGCGGAACGTCTTGGCGCGGATATTGAGAAAGTGCGTATGGGTATTGGTTCCGATCCTCGTATCGGTTACCACTTTATCTACCCTGGCTGTGGCTACGGTGGTTCCTGCTTCCCGAAAGATGTGCAGGCGCTGATTCGTACCGCAGAGTCGATTGGCTATACACCTCGTCTGTTGCAGGCGGTGGAAAATGTCAACGATGCACAGAAAAGCAAGCTGCCAGACTTTATCAAACGTCATTTTGGCGACGACCTGCGTGGCAAAACCTTCGCATTGTGGGGACTGGCGTTCAAGCCGAATACCGACGACATGCGTGAGGCTTCCAGCCGCGTGCTGATGGAGACGTTATGGGCAGCGGGTGCAACCGTTCAGGCTTACGATCCGGAAGCCATGGACGAAGCGCAGCGCATCTACGGCCATCGTCCGGAGCTGAAGCTGATGGGCACCAAAGAAGCCGCATTGCAGGGCGCAGATGGTCTGGTGATTTGTACGGAGTGGAAAAGCTTCCGTGTGCCAGATTTCGATGTGATTAAAAATGCCCTGAAAGAACCCGTGATTTTTGACGGTCGTAACCTGTATGATCCGGAAAGAGTCAGCAAACGCGGTTTTGTTTATTATGCAATCGGCCGTGGAGCGTCCATTCAAATCGCATAATTAACGAGGACAGTATGAAATATCTGGTTACCGGCGCGGCAGGATTCATTGGTTTTCATGTTAGCCAACGTTTATTGTCAGCCGGTCACCAGGTTGTCGGTCTCGACAACCTGAATGACTATTATGATGTAAACCTCAAGCTTGCCCGCCTTGAACTGCTTAAATCCCATCGTGATTTCATATTTTCTGAAACCGATCTGGCCGATCGACAGGGAATAGCACATTTATTCGCCACTCAGGGTTTCGAGCGGGTTATCCATTTGGCTGCGCAGGCTGGCGTACGTTATTCCATCGAAAATCCTCATGCTTATGCTGATGCTAATTTAGTCGGTCACTTAAATGTGCTGGAAGGTTGCCGTCATCATAAAATTGGCCATCTGTTATATGCCTCATCAAGCTCAGTTTACGGTCTGAATCGGAAAATGCCGTTTTCTACCGATGATTCTGTCGATCATCCGGTATCGCTGTATGCGGCGACGAAAAAAGCCAATGAACTGATGTCGCATACCTATTCCCATTTGTATGGCATTCCGACCACGGGATTGCGTTTCTTCACGGTATATGGCCCGTGGGGACGCCCGGATATGGCGCTGTTTAAATTCACGCGCGCTATTATTGCTGGCGAAAGCATCGACGTTTATAACCACGGCGAGATGCGTCGCGATTTCACCTATATTGACGATATCGTCGAGTCTATTATCCGTCTGCAGGATATTATTCCGGCAAAAGATGACAGCTGGACAGTGGAAAAGGGCTCGCCGGCCACCAGTTCGGCGCCGTACCGTGTCTATAATATCGGCAATAGCCAGCCGGTTAAGCTGATGGCGTATATTGCGGCACTGGAAAGTGCGCTGGGAATGACGGCGAATAAAAACATGTTACCGATGCAGGCTGGCGATGTGCTGGAAACCAGCGCAGATACGCAGCCGCTGCAGGACGTTACAGGCTTTAAACCCGCTACCAGTGTGGAAGAGGGTATTAAACGCTTTGTCGCGTGGTACAGGGCGTTCTACAGGGTTTAACGACTGGTGTATCAGATAGCCAGCAACAAAAAAAGGAAGCCAGTGGCTTCCTTTGTTTTTTTGCTGATCCCGGTGAAACGAATGTTCGAAAATGCGAACAATAAAAAAACCCATTCTTCTGGCAAATGGGGTTAATTGGGAAGCACCCTGAACAGCGATTACAGCAGGAAATCGTCCAGCTGTTTGCCTTGCTCTTCGATGGCTTTTTTGATCACAGCTGGGGTACGACCCTGGCCGGTCCAGGTTTTGGTTTCGCCATTTTCGTCCACGTAAGAATATTTAGCAGGACGTGCAGCGCGCTTCGCTTTGCCCTGAGTTTTCGCGGAAGTCGGTGCGTTCAGTAATTCATTTGGATCGATACCGTCAGCAATCAGCATTTCGCGATATTGCTGCAGTTTACGGGTACGCTCTTCAACCTCTGCCGCAGCCTGAGATTCTTCTTCACGACGCTCGTTAACAACAACTTCCAGTTTTTCCAGCATCTCTTCCAGAGTTTCCAGGGTGCATTCTCTGGCCTGCGCACGCAGGGTGCGGATGTTGTTCAGAATTTTAAGTGCTTCGCTCATTGTCCTAACTCTCAAAATTATATATGGGTGGGAGAAATGTTCTGCCTGATAATAATAGAGGCCGAATTTGGGAACTGCAATAGCTAATTTTGTAAGAAACTCAAAATAACTATTTAAAGTGCGATTAGCATAACGCTATTGGCATAAATTTAAAGCCCGCTGCCGCAGAAATATGCCATTTGATAAAAAAGTAAACCACGACAGCCGTATGCCGGGCAGGGTTTTGCCTGTCAGTGGAATCGCAATAGAGCAGATGTTATGTGGAAAATCGCCGGATTTCCTGCCGCCCGGTAAAGTAACACGCGACGAAACGGTGCAAATATTAATGGCCGTAATATTGCGTTTTTAACCTTTAATGCGCCACGCGGACATCGGCGGATTGTTGATTAAAACATCAATACAGGCAATTATCCGGTCGCTAAGCAACTGCCGACGCCTGCGCAGTAACACGCAATATAGCGCCAGACTGTGATACAATCGCGCCATCCCCAGACACTTGTTAACCTTTAGTGGAGTTCGGCCTGATGGCTCAGCTTTATTTTTATTATTCGGCGATGAACGCGGGCAAATCCACCGCGCTGTTACAATCCTCTTATAATTATCATGAACGAGGCATGCGTACGCTGGTGTATACCGCAGAGATCGACAACCGCTTTGGCGCGGGGAAAGTGAGCTCACGTATCGGTCTTTCATCTCCAGCAAAACTTTATAATAACCAGAGTTCACTGTTACAGGAAATTAGTGCAGAACATCAGCACCAGCCGGTACATTGTGTGCTGGTGGATGAAAGCCAATTTCTTACGCGAGAACAAGTTAAAGAACTTTCAGACGTCGTGGATAATCTCGATATACCTGTACTTTGTTATGGTTTACGTACAGATTTTCGTGGCGAACTGTTTAGCGGCAGCCAGTATTTATTAGCGTGGTCAGATAAACTGGTCGAGTTAAAAACTATCTGTCACTGCGGACGTAAAGCCAGCATGGTATTACGTCTCGACAGCCAGGGCGCGCCTTTTAAAGAGGGTGAGCAGGTGGTGATTGGCGGCAATGAGCGTTATGTCTCCGTGTGTCGTAAACACTATAAAGAGGCGCTGGAAACCGGCGCACAGCGTGCTATTTTTGGCGATAAACCTCCTGCGCTGTAAAGACTGATTTATAACGTATTAATTGCGTCTGAGAAGCCGTATTAACGGGTCGCAGGCAATAAAAAACCCGCATTACGCGGGTTTTTTTATACTGACTTACTGCGTTACTTCTTTACTTTTTTTTCCGCTTTATCGTTTTTTGCCGCGGGTGCCACTACGGCTTCAGCCGCAACGGTGTGTTCGACAAATTCGCGACCATAGTAGCTGTCCAGCATAATCTGTTTCAGCTCGGAAATCAGCGGATAACGCGGGTTAGCACCGGTACACTGATCATCGAAGGCATCATCAGCCAGTTTTTCGACTTTCGCCAGGAAGTCGGCTTCCTGCACACCCGCTTCGCGGATAGATTTAGGAATGCCCAGTTCCGCTTTCATGCCTTCCAGCCACAGCAGCAGCTTCTCAATTTTCTGCGCGGTACGGTCACCGACAGCACTGAGTCCCAGGTGGTCAGCAATTTCCGCGTAGCGACGACGGGCCTGCGGACGGTCGTACTGGCTGAATGCGGTCTGCTTGGTTGGGTTGTCATTAGCGTTGTAGCGAATGACGTTACAAATCAGCAGGGCGTTCGCCAGGCCGTGCGGGATATGGAACTCAGAACCCAGTTTATGGGCCATGGAGTGACAGACCCCGAGGAAGGCGTTGGCAAAGGCGATACCGGCGATAGTGGCGGCGTTGTGCACGCGCTCACGGGCGACCGGGTTTTTCGCGCCTTCGTTGTAACTGGCTGGCAGATTCTGTTGCAGCAGTTTCAGCGCCTGCAGTGCCTGGCCGTCAGAGTACTCGTTAGCCAGCACAGAGACATAGGCTTCCAGTGAGTGGGTTACCGCATCCAGACCGCCAAAGGCGCAGAGGGATTTCGGCATGTTCATCACCAGGTTAGCATCAACAATCGCCATATCCGGCGTCAGTGCATAGTCCGCCAGCGGATATTTCTGACCTGTTGCATCATCGGTTACAACCGCAAACGGCGTCACTTCAGAACCGGTGCCGGACGTGGTGGTGATGGCGACCATTTTCGCTTTCACGCCCATTTTCGGGAACTTGTAGATACGTTTACGGATATCCATAAAGCGCAGCGCCAGTTCTTCAAAGTGGGTTTCCGGATGCTCGTACATTACCCACATGATTTTCGCCGCATCCATCGGCGAACCGCCGCCAAGGGCGATAATCACGTCAGGTTTAAAGGAGTGCATCTGCTCTGCACCCTTACGCACGATACTCAGGGTCGGGTCGGCTTCCACTTCGAAGAACACTTCCGTTTCGATGCCATGTTTTTTCAGCACGGAGATGATCTGGTCAGCATAGCCATTATTGAACAGGAAACGGTCGGTGACGATAAAGGCGCGTTTGGCACCATCGGTCGCCACTTCTTCCAGCGCAATCGGCAGTGAGCCGCGGCGGAAGTAGATAGACTTAGGAAGTTTATGCCACAACATATTCTCTGCTCGCTTCGCCACGGTTTTCTTGTTGATCAGATGTTTTGGTCCGACGTTTTCAGAAATGGAGTTACCCCCCCATGAACCGCAACCGAGCGTCAGTGATGGCGCCAGTTTAAAGTTATACAGGTCACCGATGCCCCCCTGTGACGCCGGGGTGTTAATCAGAATACGTGCGGTTTTCATTTTGTCGCCAAAGAAATTGACGCGTTCACGCTCGTTATCCTGGTCGGTATACAGACAGGAGGTGTGGCCGATACCGCCCATCGCCACCAGTTTTTCTGCCTTGCTGACGGCGTCTTCAAAATCTTTGGCGCGGTACATGGCAAGGGTAGGGGAGAGTTTCTCGTGAGCGAATGGTTCAGACTCATCCACCTGTTTCACTTCACCAATGAGAATCTTGGTATTTGCCGGTACGGTAATGCCCGCCATTTCGGCAATTTTTACCGCGGGCTGACCCACGATTGCCGCATTAAGCGCGCCATTTTTCAGAATGATATCCTGAACGGCTTTCAGCTCTTTGCCCTGCAGCATGTAACCGCCATGGCTGGCGAAACGTTCGCGCACCGCATCATAAGCAGCATCAACGACAATTACGGACTGCTCAGACGCACAAATCACGCCGTTATCGAAGGTTTTTGACATCAGAATTGACGCCACGGCACGTTTAATATCCGCCGTTTCGTCAATCACTACTGGCGTGTTACCGGCACCGACGCCGATAGCAGGTTTACCCGAGCTGTATGCGGCTTTTACCATGCCCGGGCCGCCGGTGGCGAGGATCAGGTTGATATCCGGGTGATGCATTAACTGGTTAGACAGCTCCACAGAAGGGACATCAATCCAGCCGATAATATCTTTTGGCGCACCGGCCGCGATGGCCGCCTGCAGTACGATATCCGCCGCCTTGTTGGTGGCTTCTTTAGCGCGCGGATGTGGTGAGAAAATAATACCGTTACGGGTTTTCAGACTGATCAGTGCTTTAAAGATGGCAGTGGAGGTGGGGTTAGTGGTCGGGACGATACCGCAAATCAGTCCGGTAGGTTCAGCGATAGTAATGGTGCCGAAAGTATCATCGGTTTCCAGAATACCGCAGGTTTTCTCATCTTTGTAAGCGTTGTAAATGTATTCAGATGCGAAGTGGTTTTTGATCACCTTATCTTCAACAATCCCCATGCCGGATTCCGCAACCGCCATTTTTGCCAGCGGGATGCGGGCATCGGCAGCGGCGAAAGCGGCGGCGCGGAAGATTTTGTCTACCTGCTCTTGAGTGAAATTGGCGTATTCACGTTGGGCTTTCTTAACGCGTTCAACCAGTGCGTTAAGTTCAGCGACATTAGTAACGGCCATAATGCTCTCCTGATGGAAGTTTAAACTCTTTTAGTAAACAAACCTGAACCATTGAGTATAGTCAGCGCATATGGCGTGGTCGTGAAGCACTCCCGACCTGAGTCACAAATTCCCGTGAAAACCCAGCCTGTTTACTGAAAGAGTTTTACCGTAATGGCAGTCTGGTGCTACGCTCTGCCCGGTTACTTTTCCTGCTCCTTCTGATACTGAGCTTACCCCCTCATTGAGGGAGTTTTTATGATCCTGGTCAATATTCCTCTAAGCTGACTCCATTCAGCACAGCGTGTTACTTGATCTTACGCATAGACACGCCCGCGGCGATTGTGGCAGTTATGCCTGCTATTATTCCTGGCGAAAGATGGCGCTTTGCACGCTTTTAGTGCTGGTGTATTTCACTGGTTATAAAAGAAATTCCAGATACTTGTGCTGATTTATCCGCTGGAAACCATCACCCTTTTCAATTAAATTAAGCGCCTGAAACTGGCCTGGTTCTGGAGCGCTGTGTGAACCCCGCAATTCTTGATTTGTCTGGCTACATTAAATTTTTTATTGGTTTGTTCGCGGTGGTGAACCCGGTCGGCATTATTCCGGTGTTTATCAGTATGACCAGCTACCAGGCGGTGGCCGAGCGTAATAAAACCAATCTGACTGCTAACCTGGCGGTGGCGATTATTCTGTGGACGTCGCTGTTCCTCGGTGATGCCATTCTGCGTGTGTTTGGCATCTCCATCGATTCCTTCCGTATTGCGGGGGGCATTCTGGTGGTTTCGATCGCCATGTCGATGATCAGCGGTAAGCTGGGCGAGGATAAACAGAACAAGCAGGAAAAGTCAGAAACGGCGATCCGCGAAAGTATTGCTGTCGTGCCGCTGGCGTTGCCGCTGATGGCGGGGCCGGGCGCCATCAGTTCCACCATCGTCTGGAGCAGCCGCTACCATAGCTGGCTGAACCTGCTGGGGTTTAGTCTGGCGATTGCCCTGTTTGCCGCCTGCTGCTGGCTGTTGTTCCGCGTTGCACCGGTGATGGTGCGCCTGCTGGGGCAGACAGGGATTAACGTCATCACCCGTATTATGGGCTTGCTGCTGATGGCGCTGGGTATTGAGTTTGTCGTCACCGGGATGAAAGCTATCTTCCCGGGGCTGCTGAGTTAACACGCGTTCTCTTTCCTGCCACCCTCAACGCCTGCTTTTCGGCGCACATCCCGCGGCCTCGTCGCGGGATCATCACTCTGGTCTCTTCCCATCCTGAACACGGCATGTGTCAGTGATCCCTGAAATAAATCCCGGCGCAGAATATGCGCTTATTTTTAGCTTATAACTCATGTTGCGCGCCATTATGGTGCTTGTGGCTGAATAATTGCACCTTAATGGTGCAATTATTCATTTGTCTTAACATGGAAGGGAGATAATTAGAGAAATTTCTTATCTGGCATAACCTTTGCAGTTGGCGTTACGCATTTGTTGTTTTTTTAACATTACACCGGGATGTTAAAAAATGCGATTTCGTGAGAATTACTGTTAATTATGCAGTTAGCGCAGAGCTTTATGCTGAAATGTTCGTATTTGAGCACTTTTTTTGCATTTTGTGCGTATTCGCTGATTTTTATCAATAACAAAAACAAGGAGATAGTGTATAACGCTATGATTGTAAGCGGTTTATTGCTTAATTCAGGTGGTGAAATAACGCTTTCTCTCCTGCGGCGGACATGATAAAAGAGAATTAGTTAACATTTTCGCTATTTTGCTTTGGTACTGACTGACGCCTTCTGGTAGTTTCCGACGCAGTGAAAAAATTGGCTTTGCCTGCAAAGTGAGAACGATTTTTGCTTATACCCTGCGGGCCTGCGGCTGTCGCGTAATGGGGAAGGGAATAACGTCTTGCCATACTGTCAGCTTCAGATTATTCGCATGCAAATCCACTGATACAGGATAAATAGAGTTTTGATGAAATTAATCAACGCGTCGAAAACCGCTCTTGCGCCGCTATTTATTCTTTCCTCCTGCCTGACCGGTTCTGCTGGCGCAGCGACAGTGCCTGTGGGCGCGCAACTCGCCGAACAGCAATTTATTGTGATTAATAATGGCACGGAGCCGTCGTCGCTCGACCCGCATAAAACGGAAGGGGTGCCGGAAAGCAATGTCATCCAGAATTTACTCGAAGGTCTGGTCTCCACCGACAATACCGGGCAGGTGGTGTCAGGCGTGGCGGAGCGCAGGGAAAACCAGCAGGGAAAAGTGTGGACCTTCTGGCTGCGCAGCGATGCGAAATGGAGTATTGGCGAGCCGGTGACCGCACAGGATTTTGTCTATAGCTGGCAGCGTCTGGTGGACCCGAAAACGGCATCGCCGTATGCCAGTTATGTGCAGTATGCGCATATCGCCAATGTTGACGACATTATCAACGGCAAGCAGCCTGCCAGTACCCTGGGGGTAAAAGCGCTCGACGATCACCGTCTGCAAATCACCCTGAGTCAGCCGGTGCCTTATCTGCTGCCGATGCTGGCGCACACTGCCATGAAGCCGGTCAATCGCCACACCGTGGAAACCTTTGGTGAGCAGTGGACCCGGCCGGAACATTATGTTTGTAATGGCGCTTACACCCTGAGTGACTGGGTGGTGAATGAAAAAATCGTACTGAAACGTAATCCGGCATACTGGGATAACCGCCAGACGGTGATTGAACAGGGCACCTTCCTGCCGATTTCCTCGGAAGTCAGTGATGTGAACCGCTATCGCAGCGGTGAAATCGATATGACCAACAGCGCCATTCCGCCTGATCTGTTCCCGATGCTGCAAAAAACGCTGGGTTCAGAAGTGCATATCAGCCCTTATCTCTGCACCTTCTATTACGAAATTAACAACAAACGCGCCCCTTTCACGGATGTACGGGTGCGTACTGCGCTGAAGCTGTCACTCGATCGGGAAATTATCGCCGACAAAATTATGGGGCAGGGGCAGATCCCGGCTTACGGTTTAACGCCGCCCTTTACCGCAGGGGCGCGCCTGACGCCACCGGAGTGGTTCACCTGGGATCAGGAGCAGCGCAATGCCAAAGCGCGCGAGCTGCTGACGGAATCGGGTTACAGCGCGAAGAAACCACTGAAATTTGCGTTGCTGTACAACACCTCTGATCAAAATAAAAAGCAGGCGATTGCTGCGGCATCGATGTGGAAAAAGAATATCGGCGCGGATGTCACGCTGCAAAACCAGGAGTGGAAAACACTGCTGACGACGAAACATGACGGGCAGTTCGATGTGGTGCGCGCCACCTGGTGTTCAGACTATAACGAGCCGTCCACCTTCCTGAACATGTTGCTCAGTGACTCGTCGACCAATACCGCCTTTTATCAGAGCGCGGCATTTGATGAATTGATGGCGCAGTCACTGAATGCGCCGGACACGGAAGCGCGGGCGGCGCTGTATAAACGCGCGGAAAATCAGCTGGACAGAGATTCAGCGATTATTCCGGTGTACTACCGCGTCAGTGTGAGGCTGGTCAAATCCTGGGTCGGTGGTTACACCGGGCACGATCCCCAGGACCAGACTGACCTAAAATATTACTACATCACTAAACATTAATTTGCGGCGTACCGTGCGACACAGTGCGGACGCGGCGAACAATGCAGGATCCCGGACTGGGATCGCCTCAACGCTACCGTGGTGCGTGATTCGTTCCACTCGCCACGGTGGTTTACCCGCGATACGGAGACTCGCTGAGCGCGTTGCGCATCAGCACTGATAATAACTGGAGTATTAAGAGTATGACCAACATCACGAAAAAAAGCCTGGTCGCCCTTGGGGTGATGGCCGCACTGGGCGCTCACACAGCATTTGCAGCCACTGTTCCGGCGGGTGTTGAACTGGCCGCCAAACAGGAGCTGGTCAAAGGCAACGGCGCTGAACTGCAATCGATGGACCCGCACAAGATTGAAGGGGTGCCGGAATCAAACGTGGCCCGCGATGTGCTGGAAGGTCTGGTGACCAGTGATGCAGAAGGTCATCCTATTCCTGGCGTGGCGGAAAGCTGGGACAGCAAAGACAGCAAGGTGTGGACTTTCCACCTGCGTAAAGATGCCAAATGGTCCAACGGTGAGCCGGTGACCGCGGAAGACTTCGTGTACAGCTGGCAGCGTCTGGCAGATCCGAATACCGCATCCCCTTACGCCAGCTACCTGCAGTATGGTCATCTGGCCAATATCGACGACATCATCGCCGGTAAGAAAAAACCAACCGAACTGGGTGTGAAAGCGATCGATGCTCATACTCTCGAAGTCACCCTGAGCGAACCAGTGCCGTATTTCTACAAACTGCTGGTGCACTCCTCCATGTCGCCGGTGTACAAACCTGCGGTGGAAAAATTTGGTGAGAAGTGGACGCAGCCAGAAAACTGGGTCGGTAACGGCGCGTTTAAACTGAAAGAGTGGGTGGTTAACGAGCGTATCGTG
This sequence comes from Erwinia sp. V71, assembly GCF_965644245.1. Classification (NCBI taxonomy): domain Bacteria; kingdom Pseudomonadati; phylum Pseudomonadota; class Gammaproteobacteria; order Enterobacterales; family Erwiniaceae; genus Erwinia; species Erwinia sp. V71. The sequence continues at coordinate 21,015 of NZ_CBFFRK010000017.1, read as the reverse complement.
CTTGAGCGTAATACCAATTACTGGGATAACGCGAATACCAAACTGGACAAAGTCACCTTCCTGCCAATCTCTTCTGAAGTGACCGACGTTAACCGCTATCGCAGCGGTGGCAGCGACATGACTTATAACAATATGCCGATCGAACTGTTCCAGAAACTGAAGAAAGAGATCCCGACCGAAGTGCATGTGGACCCGTACCTGTGTACTTACTATTACGAAATTAACAACCAGAAAGCGCCATTCAACGATCCACGTGTCCGTACCGCGCTGAAACTGGGTATGGACCGCGACATTATCGTCAACAAGGTGAAAAACCAGGGCGATCTGCCGGCTTACAGCTACACCCCGCCATACACCGACGGCATCAAGCTGACCCAGCCAGAGTGGTTCGGCTGGTCACAGGAAAAACGCAACGAAGAAGCGAAAAAATTGCTGGCGGAAGCAGGCTATACCGCAGCGAAACCACTGACCTTCGATCTGCTGTACAACACCTCCGATCTGCATAAAAAACTGGCTATCGCCGCGGCATCGATCTGGAAGAAAAACCTCGGTGTGGAAGTGAAACTGCAGAACCAGGAGTGGAAAACCTTCCTCGATACGCGTCATCAGGGCACTTTCGATGTGGCGCGTGCGGGCTGGTGTGCGGATTACAACGAACCGACCACCTTCCTGAACACCATGCTGTCTGACAGCAGCAACAACACCGCGCATTACAAGAGCCCGGCCTTCGACAAGCTGATGGGCGAAACGCTGGCGGCACCGGATGAAGCGAAACGCTCTGCGCTGTATGCCGAAGCGGAAAAAATCCTCGATAAGGATTCCGCGATTGTTCCGCTGTACTACTACGTGAACGCGCGTCTGGTGAAACCTTATGTCGGCGGTTATACCGGTAAAGATCCACTGGATAACGTTTACGATAAAAATCTGTACATCATTAAACACTAACTGGCGCGCCGTTTGCGCCGGGCAGCGCAATTTGCCGCCGCCCTGAGCAATACAGTGGCCGGTTTTACCGGCCACTGCATGAATACTTGAAGTATGCCCGTGATTATTCAGGCCGCTGCTGCGTGATATTACGCAGCGCCACCTGAGTGTTGGGGTATAGCAGCCTTTGCAGGTAGAGCAATGTTAAAGTTCATCTTACGTCGTTGTCTGGAAGCGATTCCGACGTTATTTATCCTGATTACGATTTCCTTCTTTATGATGCGCCTCGCGCCGGGCAGCCCGTTCACCGGTGAACGTACGCTGGCACCGGAAGTGATGGCGAATATTGAAGCCAAATACCATTTAAACGATCCGATCATGACGCAGTATTTCAGTTACCTGAAACAGCTGGCGCACGGTGATTTTGGCCCGTCGTTTAAATATAAAGATTATTCCGTCAACGATCTGGTAGCGAACTCATTCCCGGTATCGGCGAAACTGGGCGCGGCAGCGTTTATTTTTGCCGTGGTGCTGGGGGTCAGCGCCGGGGTGATTGCGGCACTGAATCAGAACACCAAATGGGACTATGCCGTGATGGGGGTCGCGATGACCGGGGTGGTGATCCCCAGTTTCGTGGTCGCGCCGCTGCTGGTGCTGGTGTTCGCCATTACGCTGAAATGGCTGCCGGGGGGTGGCTGGAATGGCGGGGCGCTGAAATTTATGATCCTGCCGATGGTGGCGCTGTCGCTGGCTTATATCGCCAGTATTGCGCGTATCACCCGTGGTTCGATGATTGAAGTCCTGCACTCCAACTTTATCCGCACTGCGCGGGCGAAAGGCCTGCCGATGCGTCGCATCGTGCTGCGTCACGCGCTGAAACCCGCGCTGTTGCCGGTGCTCTCTTACCTTGGCCCGGCTTTCGTCGGCATTATCACCGGTTCGATGGTGATCGAAACCATTTACGGTCTGCCGGGGATTGGCCAGCTGTTTGTCAATGGCGCACTTAACCGTGACTATTCACTGGTGCTCAGCCTGACCATTCTGGTCGGCGGCTTAACCATTCTGTTTAACGCGATCGTTGATGTGCTGTACGCCGTAATCGATCCAAAAATCCGTTACTGATTCAGGAGCTCGTTATGTTGTTGAGTAAGAAAAATAGCGATGCTGTTGAAGCTTTCAGTGAAAAACTGGATGTTGAAGGGCGCAGCCTGTGGCAGGACGCCCGCCGTCGTTTTATTCATAACCGTGCCGCGCTGACCAGCCTGTTTGTGCTGTTCCTGATCGCGCTGTTTGTGATTTTTGCCCCGATGTTGTCTGCCTTTACCTATGACGATACTGACTGGGCGATGATGTCGAGTGCGCCGGATATGGCTTCCGGCCACTATTTCGGTACTGACTCGTCCGGACGCGACCTGCTGGTGCGTGTGGCGATTGGCGGCCGTATCTCGCTGATGGTGGGGATTGCCGCGGCGCTGGTGGCGGTGATCGTCGGTACGCTGTACGGCTCGCTGGCGGGGTATCTCGGTGGCAAGACCGACTCGGTAATGATGCGTCTGCTGGAGATCCTCAACTCCTTCCCGTTTATGTTCTTCGTCATTCTGCTGGTGACCTTCTTTGGTCAGAACATCCTGTTGATCTTTGTCGCGATTGGCATGGTGTCGTGGCTGGATATGGCGCGTATTGTGCGTGGCCAGACCCTGAGCCTGAAGCGCAAAGAGTTTATCGAAGCCGCGCAGGTGGGCGGGGTGTCTACCCTCAATATCGTGGTACGCCATATTGTGCCGAACGTGCTGGGTGTGGTGGTGGTTTACGCCTCGCTGCTGGTGCCAAGCATGATCCTGTTTGAATCCTTCCTGAGCTTCCTCGGCCTCGGTACGCAGGAGCCATTAAGCAGCTGGGGCGCACTGCTCAGCGACGGCGCCAACTCCATGGAAGTTTCGCCATGGCTGCTGCTGTACCCGGCGGGCTTCCTGGTGATTACGCTGTTCTGTTTTAACTTTATTGGCGATGGCCTGCGTGATGCCCTCGACCCGAAAGATCGTTAAGGAGTTCCCGATGAGTACGATTGAACAACAGCCAGCAATGGCAGGCACTTCGGGAAGCCCGGCGCTGCTGGAAGTGAAAGACCTGCGCGTCACCTTTGCCACCCCGGACGGGGATGTGACTGCGGTAAACGATCTGAATTTCAGCCTGAATGCCGGTGAAACGCTGGGGATTGTTGGCGAGTCCGGTTCCGGCAAATCGCAGACCGCGTTTGCGCTGATGGGCCTGCTGGCCAGCAATGGCCGTATCGGTGGTTCGGCGCTGTTTAATGGCAAACAGATCCTCAATCTGCCGGAGAACCAGCTCAACAAGCTGCGCGCTGAGCAGATTGCGATGATTTTCCAGGACCCGATGACCTCGCTTAACCCATACATGAAAGTAGGTGAGCAACTGATGGAAGTGCTGCAGCTGCATAAAGGCATGAGCAGCGCGCAGGCGTTTGAAGAGTCCGTACGGATGCTGGATGCGGTGAAAATGCCGGAAGCCCGCAAGCGCATGAAAATGTACCCGCATGAGTTTTCCGGCGGTATGCGTCAGCGTGTGATGATTGCCATGGCGCTGCTGTGCCGGCCGAAACTGCTGATTGCCGATGAACCGACAACTGCGCTCGATGTTACGGTACAGGCGCAGATTATGACGCTGCTGAATGAGCTGAAACGCGAATTCAATACCGCGATCATTATGATTACTCACGACCTGGGTGTGGTGGCAGGCATCTGTAATAAGGTGCTGGTGATGTACGCCGGACGCACCATGGAGTATGGCCAGGCGCGCGACGTATTTTATCGTCCGGCACATCCGTACTCGATTGGCCTGCTGAATGCGGTGCCACGTCTTGATGCTACCGAGAATGAGTCACTGCTGACCATTCCTGGCAATCCACCCAACCTGCTGCGTCTGCCGCAGGGCTGCCCGTTCCAGCCGCGTTGTCCGCATGCGATGGATATTTGTGCCAGCGCGCCGCCGCTGCGCGCCTTTGACCAGGGGCGGTTACGCGCCTGCTTTAAGCCGGTGGAGGAGCTGGTATGAATCAGGTTGCAGAGAAAAAAGTATTGCTCGAAATCGCCGATCTGAAAGTGCATTTCGATATCAAAGACGGCAAACAGTGGTTCTGGCAGCCGCCAAAAACCCTGAAAGCGGTGGATGGTGTCAGCCTGCGCTTATATGAAGGGGAGACCCTTGGCGTGGTGGGCGAGTCCGGCTGTGGGAAATCCACGCTGGCGCGTGCGATTATCGGTCTGGTGAAAGCCACCGATGGCCGCGTCGCCTGGTTAGGGCGCGACCTGCTGGGCCAGAGCCAGGAAGAGTGGCGCAAGGCGCGCAGTGATATTCAGATGATTTTCCAGGACCCGCTGGCGTCGCTGAATCCGCGTATGACCATTGGCGAGATCATTGCCGAGCCGTTACGCACTTATCATCCGAAAATGCCGCGTCAGGAAGTGAGAGACAAGGTGAAAGCGATGATGATGAAGGTGGGGCTGCTGCCAAACCTGATTAACCGCTATCCCCATGAGTTCTCCGGCGGTCAGTGTCAGCGTATTGGCATTGCACGTGCGCTGATTCTGGAACCGAAGCTGATTATCTGTGATGAGCCGGTGTCGGCGCTGGATGTGTCAATTCAGGCACAGGTGGTGAATCTGCTGCAGCAGCTGCAGCGCGAAATGGGGCTGTCGTTGATCTTTATCGCCCATGACCTGGCGGTGGTGAAGCATATTTCCGACCGCATGCTGGTGATGTACCTCGGTCATGCGGTGGAGCTGGGCACGTATGATGAAGTGTATGGCGACCCGCAACATCCGTACACCCGCGCACTGATGTCAGCGGTGCCGATCCCGGACCCCGATCTGGAGCAGAATAAAACCATTCAGCTGCTGGAAGGGGAGCTGCCATCACCGATTAACCCGCCATCGGGTTGTGTGTTCCGCACCCGTTGTCCGCTTGCCGGGCCGGAGTGCGCCAAAACGCGGCCGCTGCTGGAGGGCAGTTTCCGCCATGCGGTTTCTTGTCTGAAGGTGGACCCGTTGTAAAGGAAGAGCTGTTCTGATCCCCTCCCCCATAAAATGGGGGAGGGTTAGGGTGGGGGAGCAACTGGCGTCTGAAGCTGATTACTCACGCCACAAAATATGGCACAGCTTATGGTCTTTCTCGCGGCACAGCAGGACACGGGCAAATACATCGGTAATCGGTTCGCCGTCCGCTTCGCCTAAACCAATCACCACTTCGGCAAAGAAGTCCGGGTTCAGATCAAAATCCACATGTTCAGCCCAGTCTTCACCCGGATCAAACAGCTCGGCACCGCCGCGCTCTTCGAACGCCAGATTGAAAATCAGAATATCTGCCGGATCGAGATTGTCGCCTGCCAGTTCAAGAAAGATATCGTAAGCCTGTTCCAGCGTTTCATCTTCGGTAAGGCGGTTATTTAAATCCATGATTGATCCCATTTGCCCTGCGGGCAGCTAAATATTTCGCCCGTTTTACAGCAATGGACTGAAGAAGTAAAACAGTCGTTCGACAATCCGCTGCCACCAGGCACGACGCGCCCAGCGCTTTGCATCAACGAGGCGTGAGCGGGCGATATAATCATCCTGTACACGGGCTAAATCACTGCCAAAACCGTCGTCATCTATCACCAGGGTGATCTCAAAATTCAGCCATAAACTGCGCATATCGAGGTTCACGGTGCCCACCAGACTCAGCTGACCGTCGACCAGCACACTCTTGGTATGCAGCAGGCCACCTTCGAACTGGTAGATTTTCACCCCGGCAGCCAGCAGCTCGGCAAAGAAGGCGCGACTGGCCCAGCCCACCAGCAGCGAATCGTTATGATGGGGCACAATCAGACTGACATCCACGCCGCGCAGTGCGGCAGTGCAGATAGCATGCAACAGGTCATCGCTCGGCACAAAGTAGGGAGTGGTCATAATCAGCTGCGAACGTGCAGAGTAGACCGCCGTCAGCAATGCCTGATGGATCATATCTTCCGGGAAGCCAGGGCCGGAGGCGATGGCCTGAATGGTATGCCCGCTCTCCTGTTCGAACGGCATCAGATTGCTGTCCGGCGGCGGTGGCAGAATGCGTTTGCCGGTTTCAATCTCCCAGTCACACGAGTAGATAATACCCAGCGTGGTGGCGACCGGGCCTTCCATCCGCGCCATCAAATCGACCCACTGACCCACGCCTGCATCCTGTTTGAAGTAACGCGGATCGACCAGGTTCATACTGCCGGTATAGGAAATATAGTTATCGATCAGCACCACTTTGCGGTGCTGACGCAGATCCATACGGCGCAGAAACACGCGCAGCAGGTTAACTTTGAGCGCTTCCACCACGTCAATGCCGGCGTTGCGCATCATTGCCGCCCACGGACTGCGGAAGAAGGCGACGCTGCCTGCGGAGTCGAGCATCAGACGGCAGTGCACGCCGCGGCGTGACGCGGCCATCAGCGATTCCGCCACTTCATCCGCCATGCCGCCGGGCTGCCAGATATAGAACACCATCTCGATGTTATGGTGCGCCAGCTGGATATCGCGGATCAGCGCTTTCATGGTGTCTTCGGCGCTGGTCAGCAGCTGCAGCCGGTTACCTTTCACGCCAGCGATCCCCTGGCGCTTCTCACACAGCTGGAATAATGACCGCGCGACATCGCTGTTTTCAGTGGCGAAAATCGGCTGATGTGTTTTCAGTTCACTCAGCCAGCGGGCAGTGGAGGGCCACATGGTGCGTGCCCGTTCGGCACGCCGCTTTCCCAGATGCAGCTCACCAAATGACAGATAGGCAATAATGCCCACCAGCGGCAGGATAAAAATAATCAGCAGCCAGGCCATCGCCGACGGCACCGGGCGGCGTTTCATCAGGATCCGGAGTGTCACACTGGCGATCAGCAACCAGTAACCAAAGACCAGCAACCAGCTGATTAAGGTGTAAAAAGTGCTCATTAAGTGGAAGTCCTGTTCACGCTCATGGTTCTGGCAGTGTACGTGCAGATGGCGAACGACGAAACCCCCTGTTCACACTACTGTCATTTTTAGAGCTGAAGGGTATAATCCGGCCGCATGAAGTAATCAGCCTGATGAGGACAAGATGAAACGAAGCAGAAACGAAGTAGCGCGTTGGCGGATGATGCGACAGACTCAGCGACGTCGGGCACGCTGGCTGGAAGGGCAGTCTCGTCGTTATGGTCGTATGCACTCCTTCCGTCATCAGGTGAGCCAGCAGCAGCGGCGCTCAATTCTGTTTATTTCACAGTCTTACTGACAGCAGGCCAGCATCGTGGCTGGCCCGCCGGAGACGACGTTTAAAAGACGCGTTTAAACGGCTTCACCGCCACTTTCTGGTACACGCCAGCGGCGACATACGGGTCATCATTCGCCCAGCTCTGTGCGGCTTCCAGTGACGGAAACTCAGCAATCACGGTGGAGCCGGTAAAACCTGCTGCACCGGGATCGTTACTGTCGACTGCCGGCATCGGCCCGGCGACAATCAGACGACCTTCGTCCTGCAAAATTTGCAGACGCGCCAGGTGGGCAGGGCGCACAGAAAGGCGTTTTTCCAGTGAATCAGCATTATCTTCCGCGTAAATAACATACAGCACGATCAGAACTCCTGTCTGGTGAGTAGTAGCTGGCACCACGTTAAGTCATCCGGCGGCGCATTGTAAAGTTATCTCAGGAAAACGCGGCCGGGTTTTCTGCCCGGGTCACCTGCTTTGTGGCCTGAGCATCGCTCAGCAGCCTGTATTGCTGCATTATTTCCGGTGATGGCCGCGCAGAATGAGGGGCTGAATGACCGGCTGTGATGAGTGTTCGTGCAACAGAATGCGGATTTAACTGGCTGAGTTGTTGAAACTGATTGCTATTTGCATTTAATATTATTGCTTCATTAAAATCGCTTAATACTTATGACGACGCTAACGACTAATTTTCCCAAACCTTCACCGTTGCCCTTTTTGCTCTCTGTGGTGCTGCATGGGTCGGTGATTGCCGGTTTGCTTTATGCCTCTTTTCACCAGGCCATCGATCTGCCAAAAGCGTCGCAACCGATCAGTGTCACCATGGTTGCTCCAGAGATTCAGCCTGAGCCCGCGCCTGCACCGGAACCGGTTGCTGAACCCGAGCCAGAACCTGAACCCGCGCCGGAGCCTCCGAAAGTGGAGCCTGTGCCGATCCCGAAACCGGAACCGAAGCCAAAACCGAAGCCGGTTAAAAAAGAGGTGGTGAAGCCGAAGCAGGAAGCGAAACCTAAACAGCAGGCTGCGCCGGTAGAACAGGACGCACCAAAAGTGCTACCGAAACCGTCTACCGCGCCAAAGACCTCGGAAGCGCCGTCAAAAGCCATCTCCACCGGCCCGCGAGCACTGAATATCGGCAAGCCAGCCTATCCGGCGCGTGCTTTTGCCCTGCGTGTGGAAGGGAAGGTGCGGGTGCAGTTTGATGTCGACAGTAGCGGACAAGTCGATAACGTGCGTATTCTCTCTGCTGAACCACGCAATATGTTTGAACGTGAAGTGAAGCAGGCGATGAAAAAATGGCGTTATGAGAGCGGAAAACCGGGCAATGATATGATTATGAACATTGTCTTCCGTATTGATGGCGGCGCCAGCATCGAGTAAGCCTCGATCTTATTCCCTCCCCCATAGAATGAGGGAGGGACAGGGAGGCGGTGCTGATGACAGCGATACTGAGCTATCAGCGCCACCATCCCCGTCTTCCCCGCTGGCGGGGAAAGGCACCGTGACTGCCTGCTGTTAATCTTTACGCCGTGCAGTCCCCACTGCAGTTTCTTTTCCCTTCCGGCAGCTGACGGGGTTTCCCTTCTTCATCCACCGCCACATAAATAAATACTGCCTCGGTTGCACGATAACGCTGACCAATCGGCTCAGATGAGACTTTCTTCACCCAGACTTCGATATTAATGGTCATGGAGCTGCCGCCCGTGCGTATGCAGCGTGCATAGCAGCACACCACATCACCGACCGCGACCGGCTTGAGGAACGTCATGCCGTCAACGCGTACGGTGACCACGCGGCCTTCGGCAATCTCTTTCGCCAGAATAGCGCCGCCGATATCCATTTGTGACATCAGCCAGCCACCAAAGATATCGCCATTGGCATTGGTATCTGCAGGCATCGCCAGGGTACGCAGCACCACTTCGCCATGCGGAGAGGGTTGTTTTTCGCTCATTGCTTCGCTTCTTATAAAAATGCGGCCTGAGGCCAAAAAATACCCGGCTTATCGCCGGGTATCAGGGAATTATTTTTGTTCCTGCGGCATCAGGCGATAAATATAGACGCCACTGAATAAGGTAAACAGCAATGTCAGACCGGTAAGGCCGAATACTTTAAAATTAACCCAGAATTCCTGCGACAGCCAAAATGCGACGTAAATATTTGCCAGACCACAGGCAAGGAAAAACAGCGCCCAGGCGACATTCAGTTTGCGCCAGGCGTAATCCGGCAGCTGTAACTCTTTACCCAGCATGCTCTGAATCAGCGGCTGTTTCATCCAGAACTGGCTGAACAGCAGGGCGAGCGCAAACAGTGAGTAAATCACCGTGACTTTCCACTTGATGAACTCATCGTTGTGGAACACCAGCGTCAGCGTACCGAAGACCGCGACCAGCACAAAGGTGACAATCGTCATCTTCTCCAGTTTGCGATACAGCACCCAGCTCACCACCAGCGCCAGGCCGGTCGCCACAATCAGCGCGCCAGACGCGACAAAAATGTCGTACATCTTGTAGAAGACAAAAAACACAACCAGCGGAAGAAAATCGAGTAACTGCTTCATAAAAGTTTCCAAATCACTGACGGTTGCGGCATGCCGCGCTGACATGCCGGCATGCTTAACGTAACAGCATATATAACCGTGACAAATAGATAATCAATATGGCTGAAACCAGATTGCTGATGGCGTTAAACACCACGGATGCGACGTTAGCGGGCAGCACGGTAAACGAGGTGGCAAACAGCATCAGTACAATTTTTGCCAGCAGCCACAACAGCACCGCAGGGGCGACCAGACGAATATGACCCCATACCAGACGGAAACTGGCGCGCATTGCCGCTATCACACCGGTTTTGTCCGTCACCATAATCATCGGTGCCAGCGCCAGCAGGATGGCCAGCATCACCCCCGGCAGCACCAGCACCATAAAGCCCAGCTGCACCACCAGTGTAATCAGGAACGTCATCAATAGCAGACGCGGCAGCAGTGGGGCGGATGCACCAATCGCACGCAGTGCACTCACACGCTGACCCGCAGAAACCATTGGGATCAGGCACAGCATGCCGCCCAGCAGCAATACATTGCCTGCCAGCGATGCCAGCGTACCGGCTGCGGAGGCACGCAGTAACACCGCCTGCTGTTCAGGTGTCATGCTTTGCACCATTTCCAGCAGCGTAGTGGCGTTGCCGCTGTCACCTTCACCGAGAATCGACAACTGATCGACATTCGGTGTTAACGCGTGGCCAACCATCACCGTGATAAATGAGGTCAGCAGCGCCATCAGGACGATGGTCATCAGCTGGTGGCGCAAAAAATTTCCCGTGTCACGGTATAGCGAACCCGCCGTGATAGACATGTACTCTCCTTGGGTAAAACCGGGTTTATAGACCCGGCGATTGTACATGGTCTGACAGCGTGCTGGCACTCAGACTTACATAACTTTCCGTTATTAACCCCTGAGTTGGCTGAAAAAGCGGCGGCAGGCCATAGCGCGCCCGGGCGCGGTCACAGGCCGTATTCTGTTCGCCATTTTCACCGGACAGATGAAACTCGCGGCAGGTCGACGAGCGTTGCGTATAAATCGTGCAGGATACCTCCTGACCCACCTCGCCCTGCAATGCACAGCAGCGTGGTGACCTGCAGTTGGTGCCGGACATCGCGCGCAGAAAGGGAGTCAGCGGCTCGGTGAGTTCACTGGGGACGCAGCCAGCGCCATCATCGGCCTCCGCCCAGTAAAACGAGACGCGAAACGCAGCGCAGCAGGCGCCGCAGCTCACGCATGGATTCAGATTATCGCTCATTTGATCTTCCCACCTTTGTCGGGGCGTCGAACCAAAATCACCCATATCAGAGTAGCAACATATCCCCTCACTGGTGGTTGTTCAATGGTGATTATAACCTGCATCTTAAATGCAATATTTTGCGAAATTGATCTAAATCAATCCATTGTTTTTTAAGGAGTTTAAAAGAATTGATTCACATGATCTTTGCAAAAAATCGATGTAAAAATGTGTCACGCAACAGCGAAGGCAGGATTGCCAGAAAAGCAGTGGGCAAATCGGTATAACATAACAACAGGAGTGGCATATGAAGTTGGCAACAGTCGTTCTGGCTCTGGCGGCAGCATTACCGGTAGTGGCAAGCGCGCATCATGCAGGTGATTTCTTTCTGCGCGCGGGTACGGCAACCGTGCGTCCAACCGAAGGTTCGCAGGATGTGATGGGGCTGGGTTCTTTCAGCGTGGATAACAATACCCAGCTGGGCCTGACGTTCACTTATATGGCGACCGATAATATCGGTATTGAACTGCTGGCAGCGACCCCGTTCCAGCACAAAGTTGGCCTTGCAGCGACCGGCAATCTGGCAAAAGTCAAACAGCTGCCACCGACGCTGATGGCACAATGGTACTTCCTTGACAGCAACAGCAAGGCGCGTCCTTATGTGGGGGCTGGTATCAACTACACCACTTTCTTTGGTGAGAAATTCAATCAGACTGGCGAAGATGCGGGTCTGAGCGATCTGAGTGTGAAAGATTCCTGGGGTCTGGCTGGTCAGGTGGGTCTGGACTATCAGGTGGATCAGGACTGGCTGATTAACATGTCTGTCTGGTACATGGATATCGATACCGAAGTGAAATTCAAAGCGGCTGGTGAAGAGCAAAACATTAAAACCCGCATCGATCCATGGGTATTCTTCTTTGGCGTCGGTTACCGTTTCTAAGCTTACCGCACACGCTTAAGCAATACGGGGTGAAGGAGTGGCGATCTCGCCATTTTTAGCCCCGATCTTCTTTTACCGGCACCCTTCGTTAATCACCCGCATAGTATCCGTTTCCCACGTCCTCTGGTGACACATTGTACTGTCGTGATCATGCCTTATCCGCCAGGGCAGATAAGGCATAAGAGGACGATTAACGGCTGGCCGCTTTCAGCGAACTGGCAAAGGCGTGCAGTTCCGCCAGCAGCGCCTGTGGATTCGCCTGATGCTTCTCAATAATTTTAACAATGGCAGAGCCGGAAATCGCCCCTGCGGCACCGGAGGCGATCGCTTCTTTCACCTGCGAAGGTTCTGAAATACCAAAACCCTGCAGCGGTGGTGCGGCGTTATATTCGCGCAGTTTGTCCACCAGATGCTTCAGTGGCAGGCTGGCGCGTTTCTCTGCCCCGGTGACACCCGCGCGTGACAGCAGATAGGTGTAGCCACGGCCATGCGAGGCAATTTCGCGCAGCAGGTCATCATCGGCATTCGGCGGGCAGATAAAGATGGGGGCGATATTGTGGCGCAATGCGGCCTGACGGAAGGGGGCGGACTCTTCAATCGGAACATCCGCGACCAGTACCGAATCAACACCGACCTGCGCGCAGCGGGCATAAAAGTTGTCGATACCGCCGGAAAACACCAGGTTGGCGTACATCAGCAGGCCAATGGGTAACTCGGAGTACTTCTGGCGAATGGTCGCCAGCATTTCAAAACATTGCGCCGGCGTGACGCCAGCGGCAAAGGCGCGCAGGTTGGCACCCTGGATGGTCGGGCCATCGGCCAGTGGATCGGAGAAGGGGATACCCAGCTCCAGCGCATCTGCGCCCGCCGCGACCAGGGTGTCAATAATCTGCAGTGACACTTCCGGCGACGGGTCGCCAAGGGTAACAAAGGGGACAAATGCACCTTCTTTCGCGGCGTCCAGACGTTTAAACAGTTGCTGATAACGTTCCATCAGATTTCTCCCTTCGCTTTCAGAATGTCATGGACGGTGAAAATATCTTTGTCGCCGCGACCGGAGAGATTCACCACCAGCAGCTGCTCTTTGTCCGGGTTCTCGCGGATCATCTTCAGGGCATGCGCCAGCGCGTGAGAGGATTCCAGCGCCGGAATAATCCCTTCAGCACGGCACAGGGTTTTAAACGCATCCAGCGCTTCTTCATCCGTAATCGACACATAGTCGGCGCGGCCGATGCTGTTGAGATATGCATGCTGCGGGCCAACAGACGGGAAGTCGAGACCGGCGGAAATCGAGTAAGATTCTTCAATCTGTCCGTCTTCGGTCTGCATCATCGGCGCTTTCATACCGAAATAGATGCCGACACGGCCATGTTTCAGCGGTGCGCCGTGCTCGCCGGTTTCAATACCGTGCCCGGCAGGTTCGACGCCAATCAGACCGACACTGGCGTCATCAATAAAATCAGCGAACATGCCAATGGCATTGGAACCGCCGCCCACACAGGCCAGCACCGCATCCGGCAGACGGCCTTCGCGCTCAAGGATCTGCGCTTTGGTCTCTTCGCCAATCATGCGCTGGAATTCACGCACGATGGTCGGGTAAGGGTGCGGACCTGCCGCGGTGCCGAGCATATAGTGGGAATTTTCGTAGCTGCCAGACCAGTCACGCAGCGCCTCGTTGCAGGCATCTTTCAGCGTGGAAGAACCGCTGTGCACCGGGATTACTTCCGCACCCATCAGACGCATACGGAAGACGTTCGGCGACTGACGTTCAATATCTTTCGCGCCCATATAGATGCGGCATTTCAGTCCCAGCAGGGCGCTGGCGAGGGCAGAGGCAACACCATGCTGACCGGCTCCGGTCTCGGCGATAATCTCAGTTTTACCCATGCGTTTTGCCAGCAGCGCCTGGCCCAGCACCTGGTTGGTCTTGTGCGCACCGCCGTGCAGCAGGTCTTCGCGTTTCAGATACAGACGCGTTTTGCTGCCTTTGGTCAGGTTTTCACACAGGGTGAGTGCGGTCGGGCGACCGGCATAGTTTTTCAGCAGGTCAGTAAACTGTGCCTGAAATTCAGGATCGCGCTGCGCGCTGACAAAGGCCTCTTCCAGCTGGCGCAGGGCTGGCATCAGAATTTGCGGGACATACATTCCGCCAAATTCGCCAAAATAGGGATTCAGTAACGTCATGTTTTCTCTCTTCTGTTATCGGGGAGCGGCACGGCCGCTCCGCAATTAATAGGCGCGTAATGTACGGAATACGGCAGCGAGTTTATCGCTGTCTTTTACGCCGGGCGCGCTTTCCACGCCGGAATTAAAGTCGAGACCGGCACAACCCAGCTGGGCGGCGGCGACGCAGTTATCCGCGCCCAATCCGCCAGCCAGCAGCACATTGTCCAGTTGCTGGCCCTGCAGCAGTGACCAGTCAAAACGCTGGCCGGTGCCGCCCTGGCCGTTATCGAACAGATAACGGTCAACATGCTGCCAGTCGCGCGCCGGTAAGGCGTCCTGCACACTCAGTGCTTTCCAGATTTTTACGCTGTCAGACAACTGTGCACGCAGGGTATCGACATACGCCTGATCCTCATCACCATGCAGCTGCACCGCATGCAGGGCAAGGCTTTGCGCTATTGTGACAACGTCACTGACAGGCGCGTTACGGAACACGCCAACATATTTTAAGGGGGCGGCTGCCATCACTTCACGTGCCTGCTGCAGCTCAATCTGGCGCGGAGAACCGGCGGCGAAGATCAGCCCGCCATAGCTGGCACCAGCGCGATGCGCGGCGGCGGCATCCTCAGGACGCGTCAGGCCGCACACTTTGTTATCACCCAGCAGCACACGACGCACGGCAGCATTTAAATCGTCTTCCGCCATCAGTGCTGAGCCAATTAAAAAGCCATTGGCAAAGTGGCTGAGTTCACGCACCTGAGCGTAGTTGTTGATACCTGACTCGCTGATCACGGTGACACCCTGACCGAGACGTGGCGCCAGCTGACGCGTGCGGTTGAGGTCAATCGACAGATCGCGCAGATCGCGGTTGTTGATGCCAACCACGCGTGCTTCCAGCGCAATGGCGCGTTCCAGCTCTTCCTCGTTGCTCACTTCCGTCAGCACGCCCATATTCAGGCTGTGCGCCACCGCTGCCAGCTGACGATACTGCTCATCATCCAGCACCGACAGCATCAGCAGAATGGCATCGCCTTGATAGTAGCGGGCGAGGTAAATCTGGTACGGGTCAATGATAAAGTCTTTGCACAGCACCGGCTGGGTAATCGCGGCGCTGACCAGCGGCAGAAAATCGAAGCTGCCGTGGAAATATTTCTCGTCGGTTAACACCGACACCGCTGACGCATAGCGGGTATACACCCCGGCAATGGCCGCCGGATCGAAGTCCTCGCGGATCACCCCTTTCGAGGGGGATGCCTTTTTACATTCGAGGATAAACACCGTATGAGTACCGCTCAGCGCATCATAAAAACTGCGACTGGCGGGCACGATGTCGTTCTGAAAGCTGGCCAGCGGCTGCTGCGCTTTGCGTGCCTCCACCCATACCGCTTTATCCTGAACAATTTTGTGAAGTACGGTTTCCTGCATGATCATCCTCTCGCTGCCAGTGCGACCACACGTTCCCTGGCCTGACCGCTACGGATCGCCTGCAACGCGCGCTGCGCATTTTCGCGTAAATCTTCCTGTCCAAATACTTTCATCAGCATCGCGACGTTCACCGCCACCGCCTCTTCGTGGGCGCGCTCGCCCTTACCCTGGAGCAATCGCGTCAGAATGTCACGGTTTTCTTCCGGTGTGCCGCCGGCCAGCGCCTCTTTCGGCTGGAAACCGAAGCCAAAATCTTCCGGCGTCAGCGGATAGCTGGTGATTTCGCCATCACGCAGCTCGGCGACTTGGGTGACGCTGTGCAGCGCCACTTCATCCATACCGCCGCCGTGCACCACTGCTGCACGCTGGTAGCCGAGCACTTTCAGCGTCTGGGCAATCGGCAGCACCAGTTCCGGGCTGTAGACGCCAATCACGGCCAGCGGCGGACGCGCCGGGTTAATCAGTGGACCCAGCACATTAAACAGGGTGCGGGTTTTCAGCTGCTGACGTACCGGCATCGCATGGCGAAAACCGCTGTGATACTGCGGGGCAAACAGGAAGCAGACATTAAGGTCGTCCAGTGCTTCGCGCGCCTGCTCAGCCGGTAAATCCAGTTTGATGCCTAACGCTGCCAGCAGATCGGATGAACCGGACTTGCTGGATACGCTGCGGTTGCCGTGTTTAGCGACTTTCAGGCCGCAACTGGCGGCGACAAACGCGCTGGTGGTGGAAATATTAATGCTGTTGCTGCCATCACCGCCGGTGCCGACAATATCGGCAAACAGATAATCCGGGCGTGGGAAGGGTTTTGCATCTTCCAGCAGCGCACTGGCGGCACCGGCAATCTCTTCCGGGCGTTCGCCGCGCACTTTCATTGCGGTCAGCGCTGCCGCCAGCTGAGTCGGTTCCAGCTGACCGGTAATAATGGCCGAAAACAGCTGGTGGCTTTCCTGCTGGCTGAGAATTTCCGCCTGATACAGTTTTTCCAGAATGTTTTGCATCTTATTCTCCTGATGATTCCGCCAGCGCCCAGGCGAGGGTCTGTTCCAGCAGACGTGCGCCCTGGGTGGTAAGAATGGATTCGGGATGGAACTGGAAACCGCAGACGCGATGGGCGTCGTGGCGTACCGCCATCACCATGCCGTTATAACTGGCGTTAATCGTTAATTCAGCCGGCGTATTGCTGCCTACCAGCGAGTGGTAGCGGGCCACCGGCAGCAGGTCAGGCAGACCGGCAAACATCGCCTCGCCGTCGTGGCTGATGGCCGAGGCTTTACCGTGCAGGATTTCCCCTGCCTGACCGACATGGCCGCCATAGGCTTCGATAATCGCCTGATGGCCGAGGCAGATGCCAATAATCGGCAGTTCACCGCGCAGGCGCTGCAGCAGTTCCGGCATGCAGCCCGCTTCAGACGGTGCGCCCGGGCCTGGTGACAGCATCAGCACCGGGTTTTTCATGCTGTGCAGACGTTCAATCAGGGTATCCGCCGGTACGGTGTTGCGGTAAATCACCACGTTATGGCCAAAGGCGCGTAACTGGTCGACGAGGTTGTAAGTAAAGGAGTCGATATTGTCGAGCAGCAGGATATCGGCCATCAGAAAATCTCCTTGCAGTGGTGAGCGGTCGCGATGGCGCGCAGCACGGCGCGCGCTTTGTTACGGCTTTCATCCGCTTCAGCCTGAGGATTAGAGTCCAGTACCACGCCTGCGCCTGCCTGTACCGTCGCCACGCCATCTTCGACGTACGCTGAGCGGATCACGATGCAGGTATCCAGATCGCCATGCGCGGTGAAGTAACCGACGGCGCCGCCATAGCTGCCACGGCGGGTGCCTTCCGCACCGGCAATCAGCTGCATAGCGCGGACTTTTGGCGCGCCGCTCAGGGTGCCCATATTCATGCAGGCATGATAGGCGTGCAGTACATCAAGGTCGCCGCGCAGTTTGCCGACCACGCGCGATACCAGGTGCATCACGAAGGAGTAGCGGTCGACTTTTGTCAGGTCGGCGACATAGCGGCTGCCTGCTTCGCAGATACGCGCCAGGTCATTACGCGCCAGGTCGACCAGCATCAGATGTTCGGCCAGCTCTTTATGGTCGGTACGCATTTCCAGTTCGATACGGCTGTCGAGATCGCGATCCAGCGAACCATCGGCGTGGCGGCCACGCGGACGTGTACCGGCAATCGGGTAGATTTCGATCTGGCGGTCGCTGGCGTCATATTTCAGTGAGCTTTCCGGTGAAGCGCCAAACAGGGTGAAATTCTGGTCCTGCATAAAGAACATATACGGGCTTGGATTGCTGGTTTTCAGTGTGTCATAAGCGGCCAGCGGCGACGGGCAGGGCAGTGAGAAACGACGTGACGGCACCACCTGGAAGATTTCACCGATACGAATCGCTTCCTGCATCTGGCGCACAATGTGGCAATATTCTTCATCACTCTGATTGCAGCTCAGTGTCATCTCCGGCACCTGCTGCACCGGCAGCGCAGGCGCCGGGTCCAGCATCTGGGTATGCAGCTGTTTGATACGGCTCTGCAGACGCTGGAATTCGGCGGTCGATGGGGCAAACAGGCTGGCCTGCAGACGCGCGCTGTGGCTCTGGTGGTCGATCACCAGCAGGGTTTCCGCCAGGTAGAAGCAGTAATCGGGGCAACGCTGCTCATTGTTCAGTTCAGGCAGCGCTTCGAAACCGGCCACCAGGTCGTAGGCAAACAGCCCGCCGAGCAGCATCGCTTCACGCTCGTCGTCCGGTGTCTGTACCAGCGTGGGCAGCAGACGCAGCGCATCGAATACCGACAGCGACTGCAGACGGCTGTCTTCATCCTGCTGTGCTTCCGGCTCCGGGAAGGTTAACTCCCGGCCATCGGGACGTACCTGACGGGTGACGCTGGCGGGCAGCGCCTCGTCCAGCAGTGGCAGCAGCGCACGGCCATTATCTGACAGCGCCTGAATGGTCACGGTTTTTCCCTGGGCGGTAATGCGCAGTGCACTGTCGACGATCAGCAGGCTTTTCAGGTTTTGTTTGCTGTCAATGTCGGCGGATTCAAGCAGCAGGGTGGCCGGACGTGCACCACAAAGCTGGTGAAACACGGCGGCCGGGTCTTCGCGGTAGGGCGCGGCGCCGGTAATCAACTTCAGTGCTGGTTTCGCGATTGGCATAATGATTTCTCTGATTTGCTGAATTTCGCTCAAAAAAAGCCCGCACATGGCGGGCTGGGTATCGGCTAAAAAATATGCACGATGACGTCGCCCTGTTCAGGGAGAAGCGCGCCACCAACCATGCAGATTTGTCTGTAAAGCCATCATTTTCTGATACCCCTTGCGTGAACTTGTGTACTAGTTAACGGGTTCATGAGAAAAATGTCAACACTCTTTTTCCCTCCATCGCATAATTGTCGCTATGATACCGCCCTGACTGAATTCTGCTTCCGGAGCCCTTTTGACTGACGCCACGCCCCTCAGCAACTTTCCTTTATGCGACCTCCACAGCCATACGCGCGCCTCGGATGGCCTGCTGACACCGGAACAACTGGTGCAGCGCGCTGTTACAATGCGGGTTGGTGTGCTGGCGATTACCGATCACGATTCGGTGGACGGCATCGAACCTGCGCGGCAGGCGATTGCCCGGCACCAGCTGCCGCTGCAGTTGATCAGTGGGGTGGAGATCTCCACGCTGTGGGAGAACCATGAAATTCATATCGTCGGACTGGGCATTGATATTCACCATCCGGTGCTGACCACGTTGCTGCAGGAGCAGAGTTACCGGCGCATGGCGCGGGCGCAGCTGATGGCAGAACGGCTGGAAAAAGCGCATATCAGTGGCGCGCTGGAAGGGGCATTGCGTCTGGCAGCAGGGGGCGCGGTCACCCGTGGTCATTTTGCCCGCTATTTAATTGAGCAGGGCAAGGGCGCCACGATGCAGCAGATTTTTAAAAACTATCTTGCGCGCGGTAAAACCGGTTATGCGCCGCCGCAGTGGTGTACAATAGAACAAGCTATTGATGCGATTCATCATTCTGGTGGTCGTGCGGTGCTGGCGCATCCCGGGCGTTATGATTTGTCCGCCAAGTGGCTGAAACGGCTGATTGCCTGGTTTGCGGAATGCGGCGGGGAAGCGATGGAGGTGGCGCAGTGTCAGCAGGCCCCTCAGGAGCGCAGCCAGCTTGCACAGTACGCCCGCGATTATCAGCTGGCCGCATCGCAAGGCTCCGATTTTCATCAGCCCCTGCCGTGGATTGAGTTGGGTAAAAAACTCTGGCTGCCGGGCGGCGTTGACGCCATCTGGCAGCGTTATCCCGATATTGCGCAGTAACGGTCCCGGCGACAGGGCGACAAGAGGTTTGTTATGAGTCAATTTTTTTATATTCATCCGGAAAATCCGCAACCCCGTCTGATTAAACAGGCCGTGGAGATGCTGAATAAAGGCTCGGTAATTGTTTATCCGACCGATTCCGGCTATGCGCTGGGTTGCAAACTGGAAGACAAAAACGCCATGGAGCGTATTTGCCGCATCCGTCAGCTGGATGGCAACCACAATTTCACACTGATGTGCCGCGATCTGTCTGAGCTGTCCACTTATGCTCATGTGGATAACAGCGCGTTTCGCCTGATCAAAAATAATACGCCAGGCAACTACACCTTTATTCTGAAGGCGACTAAAGAGGTGCCACGTCGTCTGATGAGTGAGAAGCGCAAGACCATTGGTCTGCGTGTGCCATCGAATCCGATTGCACTGGCGCTGCTGGAAGCGCTGGATGAGCCATTGATGTCGACGTCACTGATGCTGCCGGGGAATGATTTTACCGAGTCTGACCCGGAAGAAATTCAGGACAGCATTGGCCGTCAGGTGGATTTGATTATCCACGGCGGTTATTTAGGGCAGCAGCCGACCACGGTGATTGATCTCACCGAAGATACCCCGGAAGTGGTGCGCGCAGGCGCAGGCGATCTGACGCCATTTCAGTAATCGCAACGCGGGCCGCGTGATGTCGCGGCCCATGCAAGATGCGTATCCTTACGAGGTGGTTTTCGCCAGCCAGTCTTTAAAATCGGCGTAAGGAATATACAGCGACACATCCTTCAGCACGTTTTTATTACGTCTGTTTTTTATCTCTGAGGTATATCCGACAATCACACCACCGATGGTGTCATCGTTATTATATACCGCACCGCCAGACATTCCCTGCACCACACCGGCATTTGACGCCATAGCGACGCATGGGCGTTTATTCCACTCATTGCGGATTCCGGTCCGGGCTAAATTAATACCTGAGGATTCGACAGGCATGGCAGAGATAAAGCTATATCCGTACATTTTTATTGGATCGCCGATATTGCCACTGCGGAATTTCGGCAGCGATTTGATATCATTTTTATGATAAATAATCGCTAAGTCGCAATAAGGATGGTCGCGAATTCAGATAATAAGTGCAACGCTTGGTCGCGAATTCAGATAATAAGTGCAACGCTTGGTCATGTGGATGGAGGGACGGTTAGCTACCGATAAGCTATCCTGC
>NZ_CBFFRK010000016.1:0-62744 GCF_965644245.1 Erwinia sp. V71 | reverse complement strand
GCTGCGCCCCTGAACTGGAATGGCCGTTCCGGATAACCCCCTGAGTTTCAGAGCAACGGGGACAAACCACATCAATCGTTGCCATCAATCATCCAAAGGGCAAAGAGTACAACAACACTAAGTCTGCGTCACGACCGAGAATCTCAACTACAACGAGTGGCTGCAAAGCTACTATGAAACGTTGATGTCAGTTGATGATAGTGTCGGCCGCGTACGGCAATATTTGAAACAGCATGGTCTTGATAAAAACACGGTTATCATGGTGATGGGTGATAACGGCTTTATGTTTGGTGAACATGGCCTGATTGATAAGCGTAATGCGTATGAGGAATCCATCCGTGTGCCATTACTTGCGGCGGGTCCTGGATTTGATAAAGGACGTGTGGTCAGTGATATTGTCGCCAATATTGATATCGCTCCGACTATCCTCGATGCGGCAGGGATTGAAAAGCCGAAAGATTATGACGGTTCCAGCTTCCTTGCGCTGGGAAGTGGTAAGACACCGAAAGAAGCCAGAAGCTCAACCTTTGTCTATGAGTATTTCTGGGAATATAACTTCCCTTACACGCCAACGACCTTTGCCATCCGTGGTGAGCAGTATAAATACATTACCTATTACGGCATCTGGGATACGGAAGAGCTTTATGATCTGAAAAATGATCCTAAAGAAATGAAGAACCTGATCAACTCGACTGATCCTGAAGTGATTAAAGTTAAGCAATCCCTGCGTAATGAACTGTTCAAAAAACTTGCTGATCACAAAGGTGCCAACGTGATTCCTTACAACGCGAAACTGTCTGAAGGTATCGTTCAGCGTTACAGCGATAATGGCAATGGCGTTAAATCTGCTGACTTCCCGGCCAACTGGATGCGTCCATACGGACCAAAAGATAAATATGTTGGTTTCCTGCCAGACAATCCTGGCAAAGCGGAGAAAGTGGAAAAGATGAGCGAAGCGATGGAAAAAACGCAGCAGTATATTAAGGAAAATTACATGCAAGAGAGCAAATAACCGTCAACGCATTTTTTCCTGCTGAGAGCATATTGAGAAATATGCTCTCTTTTCATTCGAGGTGAGGGTGGTATGTCTGGTTTTCACGTGTTTTGCAGGGTAGCAGTGATGGGGTTAATGCTTTTTCTGAGCATGGGCGGTGTACAGGCTGCTGCGATTGATGATGCCAGTACCTCACTGGCCACACAAATGGGTGTTCCGGCGAAATATTCTCGCCCTGAGCTGGTCAGCATGATCTCTTTGCCTGTTTATGTCCCGGCTGTATTGGTCTTTAATCGCTATAATGGCATGGCTTTTGACGATCAGCGTCCTTCTCTGCCTTTCTCCGTGCTGATCTCAGCAGATGAGATCAATCGTGTCGTTGCGTATTACGACAAAATGTTGCCTGCTTATCAGAAACATCAGTCGGAGGCGTCTGTTATTTATCTTCAGCAGGAGGCCAGTACGGTAGAGGGGTTTCCGTTAACATTTCGCGATAAAGTCTATGTGGAAGTGTCGCCATGGCCAGTCGGGCATCATACCGGGACACTGATTAAAATCAGTTATCAGCGATAGTGGATTCTGTCAGGTGATATGAGGTGGCTTCTGCCACAGGGAAAAAATCACGTTTCGCTATCACCCATCTTCGCAATCCGCCAGCGTTAAGCTATAGTCCGCGTTTTACGGAGGAACCATGCTGACCAACTCATCTATTCGCCTGAACAAATACATTAGCGAGAGCGGAATCTGCTCGCGCCGTGATGCCGACCGCTACATCGAACAGGGTAACGTGTTTATTAACGGTAAACGTGCCTCGGTTGGCGATCAGGTGTTTGCCGGTGATGTGGTGAAAGTGAATGGTCAGCTGATTGAGCCGCGTAACGAAGAAGACCTGGTGCTGATCGCGCTGAATAAACCGGTGGGCATTGTCAGCACCACGGAAGAGGGCGAAAAGGACAACATCGTTGATTTTGTCAATCACAGCGCCCGTGTGTTCCCGATTGGCCGTCTGGATAAAGATTCGCAGGGGCTGATTTTCCTCACCAACCACGGTGATCTGGTGAATAAGATCCTGCGTGCCGGTAACGACCATGAAAAAGAGTACGTGGTCACGGTCAACAAACCGGTGACGGACGAGTTTATTCATGGTCTTGGCGCTGGAGTGCCGATGCTGGGCACGGTGACCAAAAAATGCAAAGTGAAGAAAGAAGCGCCGTTTGTATTTCGTATCACACTGGTGCAGGGGCTGAACCGTCAGATCCGCCGTATGTGTGAGCACTTTGGCTACGAAGTCACTAAGCTCGAACGCACGCGCATCATGAATGTCAGCCTGAAAGGTATTCCGCCGGGCGAGTGGCGCGATCTCACCGATGATGAACTGATTGAGCTGTTTAAGCTGATTGAAGGCTCCTCATCGGAAGACAAAAACGCGCAGAAAAAGCAGGCGAAGCCGAAGTCTGCCACCGCGAAAAAGCCAGCCATCGGCGGGCCAAAGTATGCGGAAAAACCGGATAACAAAGGGGCATCGCGCAAGCGCTTTACCCAGCCAGGACGCAAGAAGAAAGGGCGCTAAGCGCCCTTCGTTTTGGATCGTCAAAAACGTTAGTCAGGCTGGAAAGCGATTTAAGGCACAAACACCGCCACACACTTCTTCCTGATAGAGAAGTGTGCGGGTGTTTTACCAATCAACTCGCCATCGGCATTAATCAGATGCGGCCGACGGGTATCAACGATCAGTGAGGTAGCTGAAAAGGCTCTCACTTTCCGCCAGCGGCCATGGGTGCCGCGGCGCAGAAACGGGAACAGCATCAGCATTTCCCACCAGTGGGAAATTTCCAGGCTGTAAACATCGAGGCGACCATCATCTGGTGCGGCATTCTGCTCCACCGTCATCCCACCGCCGTAATAGCGCCCGTTGCCGACCGAGATCTGTACCGTTTTCACCCTGGTCGCTACGCCATTATGTTCGATGATGGCGCTGAACGGTCGGCTCTGTTTCAGAATGCGAAACGCCGCCAGCGCATAGCCTATCGTGCCCCATTTTTTCTTCGATTCCGCCGTCAGATTGCGTGCCAGGGAGGCGGAAAAACCAATACTGGAGACGTTAAAGAACAGACGATCATTGACGTCGCCCAGATCGATTTTGCGGGTGTTTCCGGCGGCGATCAGGCGAATCGCCTGACGAATATCGCCGGGAATCTGCAGGGTGCGCGCCAGATCGTTGGCGGTGCCCAGTGGCAGAATCCCCAGCGGCAGTTGCGTGGCCAGCAGCGCGGGAGCGGCGTTATTCAGCGTGCCATCGCCACCGCCAATGATCACCCGGTCGACTTCGCTGGCATACGCCATGATGGTATCGCTGATCGAGCGGCCTGGCTGGTATTCCGGTTCAATCACCGCTAACCCCTGTTCTTCACATAGCTGGCGAATATTGGTTGTATTCGTATTCCCTTTACGCGCCTTTTTATTAATCAGCAGCAGAGCTGTATTATTTTTTGTCATATAACTGTCACATTATTCTTTCAAAGCGTTATTGCTGTCATTGTTACTGAAAAAAACATGCCATCAGTACCGTACTGAACTAAGGAAGGTGCGATTTAATCATTCAAAGTTCTGTTCATGACTACAATGATTGCCGTTCATCTATCGTTTTCAGTGTTTTGGGCGGTTCTTTGTTCATTTACCATACGATGACAGGACGAAAAAATGGTTCCCATCGAATTAATCGCACCTTCCTTAGCGGCAGTGGCCGATCCAGTGCCGGGCGCGGCGCAAAAACTGGCGGCAGCGCTGGGCGCGGAAAAATACTTCACCGAGCCACAGGCGATGCTGGAAGACCGCGAGATTGATGCGGTAGTGATTGCTGCGCCTGCGCGTACTCATGCTGAACTGGTGGTGGCTGCGGCGCGTGCCGGTAAGCATGTGTTCTGTGAAAAGCCGATGGCGGTGACGCTGGAAGAGGCGGATAAGGCGATTCAGGCGGCGCGTCAGGCGGGTGTGGTGTTGCAGGTGGGCTTTAACCGGCGTTTTGTTTCCGGTTTCGCGGCCGCGCTGGAAGCGATCGCCGCCGGGAAGCTGGGTACGGTGCAGCTGTCGCGTTCGGTGACGCGTGATCCGCAGTTGCGCGACCCGGCACCGATCCCGCAGTGGACCATTTTCCTCGAAACCCTGATCCATGACTTCGACACCCTGCTGCACTTTTAATCGTGGCGCGAAGCCGGTGGAAGTGTATGCCCTTGCCGATGCGCTGGTACGCCCGGATTTTAAAGATAAAGGGCTGCTGGATACCTCAGTGGTGACCATCCGCTTCGATAACGGCGCGATTGCCACCGCGGAAGCCAACTTCCAGGCGGTGTATGGCTATGACGTACGCGGCGAAGTGTTTGGCAGCGCGGGTATGCTGCAGGCGGGCAATATCAATCTGAATAACTGCGTGCGCTACGACCAGCATGGCATTTCGGTCGATACTTCACGTCAGGACACTGATTTGCTGCGCGATGCCTATGTCGCGGAGCTGACTGAGTTTGTTGACTGCATCCGCACCGGTGCGCAGCCGCGCGCCACAGGTGAAGATGCCCGCAATGCTCTGGAAATTGCACTGGCCTGTATTGCGTCCGTGCAGCAGGGCAAACCTGTCGCGTTACGAGGATAAAAGATGGCGAGTTACACACTTTCTGTTTGCGCTGAGATGGTTTTTCTCGATCTGCCGTTTATCGAGCGCGTGAAACGTATTCATCAGCTGGGTTTTGGCGTCGAAATCTGGAACTGGGCGAATAAAGATATTGATGCGCTGGTGGCGACGGGGGCGCGTTTCACCTCCATGACCGGCTATCTGTCCGGCAATCTGACCGATGACGATCAGATTGATGCGCTGCTGAACACGGCGCAGGAGTCGCTGGCGGTGGCGCAGCGGCTGAATTGTCCGGTACTGAATCTGCACGGCACCGGGCTGGATGATAAAGGCCTGCCGGTCAAACCAGTGGAAGTGGTCAGTGGCGCGATGTGGTTAACCGCCTGCCAGACGCTGCGTCAGCTGGCGGCATTGGGGGAAAACGCGGGCAAAGTGTTTACCCTCGAAAACCTCAATACCGCGGTGGATCATCCCGGTACGCCGTTTGCCCGCGCCTGCGACACGCTGGCGCTGGTGGAAGCGGTCAACAGCCCGGCGTGCAAAATGAATCTCGACCTTTATCACGCACAAATCGGCGAGGGCAACCTGATCGAACTGCTGAAACGCAGCGGCAGCGCCATCGGAGAGATTCAGGTGGCGGATGTGCCGGGCCGCTGCCAGCCGGGAACGGGGGAAATTAACTACCACGCGATTGCCCGTACGCTGCATGAGATGAACTATCGCGGCACGGTGGCGCTGGAAGGCTGGGCACAGGGTGACAGCGAAGCGGCGTTAGCGCAGTTCCGCGATCATTTTACGTTGTAACACAGAAGGGTGGCGGATCGCTCCGCCACCTTGCATCCGGAGGTGACTCATTCTGACCTGTCGTTGTACTCCTGCATAAAACAATAAAGACCTCAACCTACAGGAAACAATCATGAAAATAACAACGATGCTGTGTATCGCGTTCGGCGCCGTGATGGCGTTCACCTGCCAGGCCAGAGAGCTGCGAGTGGGGGGCGCGCTGGCGAACTTTGACCTCAATTTTGTCTCTATTCTGCGTACGCAGATGATCGATGAAATGAAAAAACAGCAGCTTGACGGACAGTTTGTTGATGCCAAAGGGGATGTCGCGCTGCAGGTGCAGCAGGTGGACGATTTTATTAATCAGGGTGTTGACGCGATTATTCTTAATCCGGTGGATACCCAGGGTGTCAGACCGATGATGGATGCGGCGACGCGTGCCAGTATTCCGCTGATTTTCGTCAACCGTAAACCAGAAGTGAAACTGAGCGGCAAAATGTCTTATGTCGGGTCCGACTCGGCGCTGGGCGGTGAAATGCAGATGGAAGCGCTGGCGAAGCAGATGAACTACCGGGGTAATGTGGCGATTCTGATTGGTGCGTTGTCCAGCGAGGAAGCGCGTGAGCGTACCCGTGCGGTGGAAGCGGTCATTGCCAAATATAAGGACATGAAGGTGGTGGAGAAACAAACGGCTAAATGGCAGCGTAATGAAGCCGTGGATATTGTCTCTGGCTGGATACTGAACGGTGCGCCGATTGACGCCATTGCAGCTAATAATGATGAGATGGCGATTGGTGCGATTATGGCGCTGTCACAGGCGAAAAATCGCCATATTGTGGTGGCGGGGATTGATGGTACGCCAGACGGCCTGCAGTTTGTCAAAAACGGCCAGCTGGCTCTGACCATTTTCCAGGATGCCGCCGGTCAGGCGAAAGGCGCGGTGCAGGTGACCAAAGCGATGCTGGAGAATCAGAAAACCGAAGTCTATAACTGGGTACCGTATCAGCTGATTAATCAGAATAATTATCAGCAGTTTGCTGACCGGAATCAGAAGCTGTAAGTTGCCAGAATTTACGTCCGGAATCGTTCTCCCCCCGCTAAACATCGTGTAGTCAGGAGGGGAGAGCGTATCGCCATACTGTCGGCAGTTAACTGTCAGCCCCCGACGTGGCTGGTGATAGCGTCTGTTTTCTTCGTGTGACCACGATCTGGTAGCCGTTGATTTACTGAAAGAATTACATGACGCGGGTAAAAAAATTGCTATCATCACCAGTAAGAAAACTGACGTTGCCATGCCGGAGTGGCGACCTGTGCGGTAACATGGGGAGCTCACAGCAAGGGAAGGCTGGCCTCATCGGCACCTGATTACGTTGCTGACAGCTTTATGGCGCTGTTCACTATTCTCAATAAAAACAAAGTGAAATGCCCTTTCCACCGCTAACATTTCCGTGCAGGAAAAACATGAACGAAGAAAAAGTGATTCACATTGCTGCGGCAGTCATCACTGATGAGCCTGGGCGCATGTTGCTGGTAAGAAAACGTAATACAACCTGCTTTATGCAGCCGGGTGGCAAGATTGAGGCGGGAGAGCGGGCGGAAAAAGCACTGATACGTGAACTGCGTGAAGAACTGCAGATTGACGTCGCAGAGCAGGATGTGACTTTTGTCGGGCAGTTTACTGATACAGCGGCAAATTAACCGGGCCATAAACTGGTTGCCGAAATTTTTGCTGCCCGTATACCTGCAGATGCCGTTATTCCTGCGGCCGAAATAGAAGAGGTGATCTGGCTCGATTTATCGAAAGATGAAAATGTCGATCTGGCTCCGCTTACCCAAAGGCAGATTATCCCGCTGGTTAAAAATCAGAAGGCTGTCTCATCCGTCAATGCATCGCGGCCCTGACCGATGATCTGTTCCCCTCCCCCGGACGACAGGGGAGGGTGCTGGCTTTACTGAAACTCCACCCAGTTCGCGCCGTTATCCGCCGAACGCACGCAGTTCTCCACCCAGCGTACGCCCATCAGACCGGCATGCACGTCCGGATACCAGTGATCGCGCAGCAGCTGTTCATCACCGCGATCGGTGGCATCCATCGCCACGGCAAAGCGGCGGTACAGATTTGACCAGGCTTCAAACAGTCCTTCAGGATGACCGCCGCCGATGCGATCTTCTTCCAGCGCACGCGGGTTCAGATAGCCCATGCCGCGCTCCAGAATCTGTACCGGTTCGCCCTGCACTTCGTAGCGCAGCTGGTTAGGTTGCTCGTCCCACCACTCCAGGCTGGCTTTCTCACCAATCACGCGTACTTTCTGGCCGTGCATCGAACCGCAGTTCACGGCGGAGCACCACATCGAACCGACCGCGCCATTGTCATACTCCATCAGCACAAAAGCGTTATCTTCCAGCGGGGCACGGCTCTTCACAAAGCTCTGGCGGGAACACATCAGCCGTTTCACATTCAGGTGCGGTGCCATCGTTTCGGCGATAAACAGCGGATGCGTCGCCAGATCGCCCAGCACATAGCTCGGGCCGACAAAACGCGGATCGACGCGCCATTTGGTGCTCGGATTATCCAGTTCCACCGCTGTATTGTGGAAACCGTGAGCGAACGACATATTGATAATGCGGATCTCGCCCAGCAGCCCTTCGGCGATCATCTCGCGCGCCTGGTGGATCAGCTGGTGACCGGCATAACCGTAAGTCACACCAATGATCTTGCGCTTGCTGGCACAGAGATCTTCCAGGATCTGCGCCTCTTCGCCGGTGAAGCAGAGTGGCTTCTCGCACACCACATGGATGCCCGCTTCCAGAGCGGCACGGCAAATTTCGAAGTGGGTATTGTTTGGCGTAGCGATCGAAACTGCCTCAATGCCATCGGCGCGTTTTGCCTCTTCAGCAAACAGGGTCTGATAGTCGGGATAGCAGCGTGACGCCTCGACGCCCAGTGAGCTGCCGAAGGCTTTGCCGCGCTGTGCATCAATATCGAACGCGCCCGCCACCAGGGTAAAAGTGTTGTCGCGCAGCGCGGCGGAACGGTGGATATAGCCAATCTGGCTGGTGCCGCCGCCGCCGACCATACCCCAGCGCAGCGACCTGTCGAGTGGTTTAGTGCCGTTAATCATCATATGCCCCTTCTCAGAATCCAACAGATTGCAGGTAATTCAGGCTGGCGGTGACATCGCGCAGGCTGGTTTCAACATTGCGCGGATCGCGCTCCTGTTCGATGGTGATCCACCCCTGGTAGTGGCGCGCGGTCAGCAGGGCGCGTACTGCCGGGTAGTCAATGGCGCCCGTCCCGAGCGGACACATTACTCCTTCCGCGCAGGCGGTGAAGAAATCCAGTTCACGTTTCAGTGCGCTGTCGAACACCTGCTGGTTGACGTCTTTAAAGTGCAGGTAGTCGATGCGGTCGAAGTATTTGTCCAGCGATGCCACCGGGTCCATGCTGGCGTAGTACAGGTGTCCGGTATCGAGGCACAGTCCGGCCCCATCGTGGGGAATATCGGCGACGATTTTTTCCAGCTCATCGGCAAACTCGATGCAGCCACCGGCGTGCGGGTGGATCACCGGGCGCACGCCATATTCGTGTTGCGCGATGTTGCTGATAGTGATGATGTGCTGGACCATACGCTGCCAGTCGGCATCGCTCAGCCGTGGCGCTTTATCCACCTGGCCTGCCAGTCGTGCGCGCTCGGCATTACCAAAATCGATAATCACCAGATATGGCGCAGGCGCGTTGTCGCCGTGGGTTTTCACGGCGGTCGGCACGGCGGACAGCGTGCGGCAGATGTTATGGGTCAGCGTCACGATGTAATCAAAATTCGCTTCGCTGACCAGGTCGTCAAAAATCGTTCCGGCCACCAGCGACAGGCCATGCTGGTTCAGATCGGCGGTCAGTTTCGCGTGGTCAGTGGGCAGATAGCTCCACGGACCGAGTTCAATGCTGCGGTAACCCGCCTGTGCCGCTTCCTGCAGCACTTTTTGATACGGTGGCAGATGCGGGTTTTTGGGGTCATCGACACCCCAGCTGCAGGGCGCATTAGCAATATGTAGGGTCATGTTTGTTGTCCGGTTATCAGTGAGTATGCAGGCGTTCTTTTTTGCCTGCGGTTGCATCAAAACGTTCCAGCACCAGCGCTTCCATTTTCTCCAGCGCCACGCCTTTGGTTTCCGGCAGGCAGGCGTTAACGAACCACCAGGAGATCAGGGAGCAGACCGCGAACAGCAGCAGCGGGAAGCCGCCGTGGAAGTTTTCGCTCAGCCAGGCGTTCTGGTTCATCATTGGGAAGGTCTGACTGACGAGGAAGTTGGAGATCCACATCGCGCCGATGGAGAAGCCCATACCGACAGCACGCAGACGGTTCGGGAAGATTTCGCCGATCACCGTCCACACCACCTGAGCCCAGGTCGCGCCGAAGATAAACATAAAACCGAACAGGCCAATCACCGACGGAATGCCTTTGACGCCGAAGTAGAAGGTGGCAAAGGTCACCAGCAGGCAGACGGCGGAGCCGAGCGAGCCGACCAGCAGCAGAATTTTGCGGCCGACGCGGTCAATCAGCATCATGCCAACCATCACGCCGACAAACTGCAGTGCCGCCAGCCAGATGGTCATAAACATCGCATCCTGCATATTGTCGGTGACATTCATCAGCAGCGACGGACCGAAATACTGAATCACGTTGATGCCGGTCAGTTAGTTAAACACTGCCAGACCGATACCAATCACCAGGAAGATGATGTTTTTACGGGTGAATTTCACCGCTTCAGGTTTCTGCCCGGCTTCAGGATGGCTGCGCAGTGACTGCTGGATTTCCCGCAATACGCTCTGGGCGTGTTCCGCGCTGGAGATGCGCGTCAGGGTGCGCAGTGCCTGTTCATCGCGGCCCGCCATCACGTTCCAGCGCGGGGTTTCCGGGATAAAGCCGACGAAAATAAAGAACAGCACGCAGGGGACAAACGCCGAGCCGAGCATCCAGCGCCAGCCTGTGCTGTTCAGCCACTCCTGCGAGGCATCTTTCGCAATCAGATAGTTGGTCAGCAGCACCAGTACCTGACCGCCGACGCAGCAGATCATATGCATGGTCATGGCGCGGCCGCGATAATCCTTGGGTGCCACTTCGGCGATATACACCGGTGAGACCACCGAGGCGATACCGATGCCGAGACCACCGAGGATACGGAAAGCGACAAAGGTGGTGAAGTCTGGCGCCAGCGCGGTGCCAACCACCGAGGCGATAAACAGAATGGCGGTCAGGATCAGGATCTTTTTGCGACCGAAACGATCGGCAAGATTCCCGGCGATCAGGCAGCCGATCACACAGCCGATGATCACGTTGGATACCGCCCAGCCGGTTTCTGCCGGGGTGAGCTGATAGTGGTGACTGAGAGGTTCAATCGCGCCGGAGATAACCGAAGAGTCATAACCGAACAGCAACCCGCCAAGCGCGGCAACACAGCAGATCGCCATCACATACTGCAGGTTATGACGTAACGTAGGGATAGTCATACAGAGTTCCTTTGTGTTTGTCGTTTTGCTGCATTTTTAAATAAACATTTCAAAACCATCAATGATGGAATGTTTGTTTTTTGATGGCGATCATATTATTTATGATAGTTATAAATGATATAAAACTATCAAAAAGGGCAGGGATAAGACCCGAATATCAGGCTGGGACGGGAGTGAGAAGATGCTGCAAGCTTTGCAGCATCAGGGATCAGGCGTTTTCGCGCGTCAGCAGTTCGAAGCTGAAAGTGTGATGAATAAATCCGCTGGTGGGGTGTTGCAGACTCTGGCGGAAACAGTCGATCACCGCGGCGGAAAATTCTTCCAGTCGCTGGTGAATCACCAGTTCTACTTCGTTGTTGATTAGCGCCAGCTGGCTGCCCTGAAACGGACCATGGCAAATCAGGGATACGGCCTGCTGCCTGCCGCTCTCCTTCAGCGCCACCACCATGCCTTCAATGCCGCCGCACGGGGCATAAATACAGGCCAGCTTTGGATGGTCACGCAGCAGCTGTTGCGTGGCCTGGTAGCCACCTGCAATGGTTTCATGGCTTTTCACCGGTTCGAGAACTTTGTGTCCGCTGTGGCATTCACGCAGATAAGAACGGAAACTGATTTCGCAGGTTTCCTGACACAAGAATTGATTATCGCCGATGATGATGCCAATTTCGCCGCTGTTGCGCACCAGCTTTTCGACGGCCCAGCCTGCGGTTCTGCCTGCTTTGCGGTTGTCGAGGCCGATGTAACCGGCATGGCCGCAGGGCGACAGATCAGAAAACAGCGTGAAGACTTTGACGCCTTTGCGCGACACTTCCTCGACCGCATGACGGATTAAGGCATTATCCAGCGCCACCAGGCCAATCACATCGACACGCGTCGCCAGTTCGCGGATTTTCGCCGCGGTTTCCTCAATCGCGTTAATCGCATGAAAACAGAACTCGGGGGGCGTATCCGCACTATGCCACGGGGCAGCATACTGCAATAACTGCTGGCGCAGCGGGCCATAAAACGAGTAATCACCCGGCAGCAGGATAAAGGCCATTTTCATCTTTATTCCGGTTCTGGGGGCGGGGATGTCAGTTGTATAGCCCTGCGGGAAGCGGTAGCCGAGGCGCTGTGCGGCGGAGATCACTTTGCTTTCAGTTTCCTGGCGCACAGGTGCGCGCCGGTTCAGCACGCGGTCCACGGTCGCCACGCCGACGCCTGCGGCAAGGGCAATATCTTTTATGGTGGTATGTTTCATCAGCAATCTGCGTTCTATCAGTTTGATAGAAAATTATCACGGACGGAAAGCAGATAACAGAGGGAGAAAGATGCCGGTTTGTGAGCGTGAGCGCAGCGCTGAAAAAAACAGCGTCAAAGCGGGAGTGCTGTCTGCTCCCCTCCCCCACCACGACCTTTCCCCCGTTTCCCGGGGGAAGGGGCGGTTAATCGTTAATCCGCGGATGCTGATTAATCAGATGCTTACGCTTTTCTTCCAGCTCAGCGATTTCAGCCGTGATATCTTCGATCTTCTGTTCGATATTGTCGTGATGCTCCTGCAGAATCTCTTTCGCTTCTGCCAGATCCGACGCCGCCGGCGTCGCACCACGCAATGGTTTATTCGCCGTCTCTTTCATGGTGAAACCGGTGATCAGACCAATCAGCGCCACCACCATCAGATAGTAGGCGGGCATATACAGGTCGCCGGAGGTTTCCACCAGCCAGGCCGTTGCGGTCGGCGTCAGACCGGCAACCAGCACCGAAATATTAAAGGCACTCGCCAGCGCGCTGTAACGGATATGCGTCGGGAACATCGCGGGCAGGGTAGATGCCATCACCCCGGTGAACGAGTTGAGGATCACCGCCAGAATCAGCAGACCGGCGAAAATCAGGCCAATCACATCACTGTTAATCAGCATAAAGCACGGAATGGCGAAAATAATCAGCGCCAGGCTGCCGCAGATAACAAACGGACGACGGCCAAAACGGTCACTGAGCAGACCCATCACCGGCTGCACAAACAACATACCGATCATGATGGCGATAATAATTAATACGCCGTGATCTTCCGAATAGTGCAGGTTGTGCGACAGGTAGCTCGGCATATAGGTCAGCAGCATGTAGTAGGTGACGTTGGTGGCAATCACCAGGCCAATACAGCTCAGCAGACTTTTCCAGTGTTTGGTCGCAATCTCTTTGAACGAGACTTTCGGGCCTTCACGCAGGCCGTCACGGTCGCCCTGTTCCAGTTTATCCACATGCTGCTGGAAGGCCGGGGTCTCTTCCAGCGCATGGCGCAGGTAGAGGCCGATAATCCCCAGTGGCAGAGCGAGGAAGAACGGAATACGCCAGCCCCATTCCAGGAATTTCTGTTCACCGATAATGGTGGAGATCAGCACCACCACACCCGCGCCGAGCACGAATCCGGCAATCGAACCGAAGTCCAGCCAGCTGCCCATAAAGCCGCGTTTACGGTCCGGGGAATACTCCGCGACAAAGATCGACGCACCGGTATATTCACCACCGACCGAGAAGCCCTGGGCCATTTTTGCCAGCAGCAGCAGGATCGGTGCCCAGATGCCGATGGACTCATAGGAGGGGATCAGACCGATGGCAAAGGTACTGAGCGACATAATCACAATGGTGATCGCCAGAATTTTCTGCCGGCCATATTTATCGCCCAGCGCGCCAAAGAACACACCGCCTAACGGACGGATAAGGAACGGCACGGAAAAGGTCGCCAGTGCGGCGATCATCTGCACTCCCGGATCGGCACCGGGGAAAAAGACTTTACCGAGAGCATAGGCCACAAAGCCGTACACGCCGAAGTC
Organism: Erwinia sp. V71; assembly: GCF_965644245.1. Classification (NCBI taxonomy): domain Bacteria; kingdom Pseudomonadati; phylum Pseudomonadota; class Gammaproteobacteria; order Enterobacterales; family Erwiniaceae; genus Erwinia; species Erwinia sp. V71. Next base: position 49,023 of record NZ_CBFFRK010000016.1, on the reverse strand, counting down.
GAACCACTCCATGGCGTTGCCTAAAGAGGCGGCGGTAATCGCCTTACGTAACCTTGCGTCGTCGATGATAGTGACATCATCCAGCTGAATTGGTTTTACACGCTTCCTACGTAGCTTCATATAAATCGCCCTGTATTAATGTGTTTTCCAAAAGGAGGGCCCACGGCATAAGGTTGCCAGCAGGCAAAATTGTGTATGGCAAAAGGCCATAAATAGCGAGAAAAATACCTGGTTTTTGTGTCGGTAAAACGATATCCGTCTGGTATTAGTATATCGTGTTTACGGAAATTGACAAAACTGGTGAGAAAAACTGATAGATATCAAGGAGTAACAATACCGGGCAGTGGGCGATTTTCCTGCAGCAGCCAGTGAATTAAAGCTTCATTACTCATTGGTCTGGCGTAGAGGAATCCCTGGATAAAGGCAACGCCATGATTTTTCAGATACTGATACTGTAGTGGTGTTTCCACCCCTTCGCCGAGAATCTGCAGATTCAGCTTGTGGCTGAGGTTGATAATCGCATCCAGTACCGGCGTTTCCCCCTCGAGGCACTCGATGGCATTGATGAAACCACGGTCGATTTTCAGATAATCGAGCTGGAAGGTCTGCAGATAGGAGAGCGAGCAGTTGCCGGTGCCGAAATCATCAATGGCGATTTCGATGCCTTCACGGCGCAGCGTTGCCAGTTTTGCCGCCACCTCTTCACCTTCGCTGATCAGACTGCGCTCGGTGAGTTCCAGAATAATCACCAGCGGCTTATGCGCCAGTCTGGCAGCGAAACGACGAATGTCTTCAACAAAGCACGGATGCTGCAGGTGCTCGGCCGCCACATTAATGCCGAGATGGAAATTCGGCGGCACCGGCCAGTGGTCGACATCCTCCGCAATCAGCTCCAGCAGATGCTGGGTCAGCGGAATAATCATGCCTTCGGCTTCTGCGGCGGCGATAAACATATCGGGACGCACCCACTCGCCGTCCGGTCGCTGCCAGCGCAGTAACGCCTCAGCACCCGCGCAACGGCTGCGCTCAGCATCATAAACGGGCTGATAATTGACGCTAAATTCATGGTTACGTATGCCGCGACGGATTTCATCCTGGTACGACATTTTGCGCCGCAGCCAGTTGCTGGCCAGCGCCATCAGCACCAGCGACAGAATCGCCGCCATCGGCAGGAAAGTGAGAAACACCTGACGCCAGGTGCTGAGCGCTTCAGACACCGGTGTGGCGACGCTGATATCAATCGGATAACGCGTGGAGGAAATATGATAAACCGGGGTGCTGAACAGCCAGTGCTGGTCACGCTGTGCGCGACCGGTTTTGATGATGTAGCCATGATCAAACTGCAGTGACACCTGGTAATCGCGCGGCTGACCGAGAGCGTGCATAAAGTCGATCAGATACTGCCCGTCCACCATGGCAAACGCGCCTTCTCCTGACGGTTTCTGGCGGAAAAAGATCACCGCCGGACGCCCCGGGACGCCGGACGAGCCGGAAATAGATTTGTTCATTTGGGGCGGCAGCGGCAGCGCTTTGGGATCGCGGATCATCACGCTAACGGTGCCCGGATTCAGGCCATAAGCGGAGGAGCAGAGCACGGTATTGCCTGCGGTCAGGCCGACGGAACGGAAATACGCGGCGGTGGAGCCAACACGCTGAATCTCACTGCTGACGCTATCGCAGGCGAGATGGTCGTAAGTTTGCAGATAATCGACCATACCCCACGCCAGATCGCTAATCCTTTCCGCCTGGCTTAACACGGCCTGCGCGGTGCCGATCTGCTGGCGTTTTTCCAGCTGCTGCGCGGCGAAATAAGTGAAAACCAGGCACAGCATCAGCGGTAGCAAACCCGCGGCGAGCAGCAACTGCCAGCTGCGTTCGCGTCGCTTTCTTATTGATGCCAGCACTGCAATTCCCCTTGTTTCCGCCTCCGTTACGCTATGTAACAGGATAACATGAGTGTTGCCTTCATTGATTACATTTATAGCACCGTTCTGTGTCATTTGATTTGCATAGAAAAATAAGTTGATTGGGAAATGATCGTTTCCTATATTCATACGATGAACCGACCTTTATCCCCCAGCCGCCGCAGTCCTGGACGCCCGCGTGAGTTTGATCTCGACGCGGCGCTGGATCGCGCCATCACTCTGTTCAGCGAGCAGGGCTACCATGGCGCGTCGATCAGCGCTCTGAGCCAGGCGATGGCCGTTACGGCAGGCAGTTTATACAAAGCGTTTCCTGACAAGCATGCGCTGTTTCTGGCCGCGTTTGACCGCTATCTGCAGGTGCGTGGTGCCCATCTGGCGCAGCGGCTGACGCCACTGAAGGGCGGCAGGGAGCAGATTGAAGGCATTCTGCGCCACTATGCGGAGTACAGCTACGGCCAGGCAGGACAGCGTGGCTGTCTGGTGGTGGCCAGTGCCAGTGAACTGGCGAGCAGCCATGCCGATATCGCTGCGCGTATCGCACAGCTGATAGCGCATTATCGTCAGCGTTTTCAGCAGTGCATTGCACAGGGGCAGCAGGAAGGTACGATTGCCGCAACCGTGGATGCCGTGGCCGTCGCCGGGATGCTGGTATGTATCACCCAGGGCATGCGCGTGCTGGGTAAAACCGGTGCGGGCGAAGATGAGATTAACCGGCTGGTGGCAACGGCGATGACGCTGCTCGGCTGAGTTTTTTTACTCAATTTGGAAATGATCATTTTCTAATTAACTGAAATGGAGAAAGGCCATGCAACCTGATAGTGCTCTGCCGGACCCGGCAATCACCCCTTTTGCCCCCGCAACCTTCTGGCAGCAGTTCCGCCATGCTTCTCTGCAGGTCAATGGCACACGCTTGCACTATGTGACCGGCGGCAGCGGAGAGCCGGTGCTGCTGCTGCCAGGCTGGCCACAGAGCTGGTACGCCTGGCGTTATGTGATGCCGCTGCTGGTTGCTGCCGGGCGGCGGGTGATTGCCATCGACCCACGCGGCATGGGGGATTCGGCGCATCCGGCTGAGGGCTATGATATGGCCAGCGTGGCGCAGGATATTCATCAGCTGATCGTTGCGGAAGGGCTCGGTTGTGTGGATGTAGTGGGACACGATATCGGCAGCTGGATTGGCTACGCGCTGGCCTGTGACTGGCCGCAGGATGTGAAACGGCTGGCGTTGTTTGATGCCGCGCTGCCGGGGATCACGCCGCCTGCCCCTGCGGGTATCCCGTCAGCGGAAGCGAATGTGAAATCGTGGCACTTTGCATTTAACCGTCTCGACGATCTGCCGGAAATTTTACTCAGCGGGCGTGAGAAAGCATTTCTTAACTGGCTGTTTGCCGCCAAAGCCAGCAGGCTTTGGGCGATTGATAGCACCGATCTTGACGAGTATGTGCGGGTGAATCAGCTGCCAGGAGCGCTTCGCGCAGCGCTCAGTTATTACCGCACGGCATTTAGCCCACAGGGGCTGGCGGCAAACCAGCAGCGCGCCACGCGCCAGCTGACGCAGCCAGTGCTGGCGGGCGGCGCGGAGCAGGGCGTCGGCGATGTGCTGTTTACTACCCTGAGCCGCGTGGCGCAACGGGTGGAGGGGCAGATATTCGCCGCGACCGGCCACTATATCCCGGAAGAAGCACCGTCGGCGCTGGTCGCCAGTTTGCTGCAGTTTTACCGGCAGTATCCTGAGTAACTGCTGCGCCAGCCATTCGTGCTGGCGCGGTTTTCCCCTGATTGCGCGCTATCCGGGCCGCACCTCAAATAATTCCCTGTACAGTAAATGGCGTTAAGCTGATGATTTACCAGCAGGAAGCCGCAGGATAGCTGCAATATTGGTCGTTTGTATGACCCGCAAGCGGAAATTAGAGTGTATAGTTATGTCAGCGCCACCCATCCTGTAATCAGAACGCGAGCTTTAAATTTCATGTCCGAGCAACCTGCAACGGAAGCCGCCCAAAGCGGATTTCGCTTAAATCTGCGCATTGTTTCCACCGTTATCTTCAATTTTGCCAGTTATCTGACCATCGGCCTGCCGCTCGCGGTACTGCCCGGCTATGTCCATGATGTGATGGGATTCAGCGCCTTCTGGGCAGGTCTGGTCATCAGTCTGCAATATCTGTCCACGCTGCTCAGCCGCCCTTATGCCGGGCGTTATGCGGATTTGTGGGGGCCAAAGAATGTCGTGATTTTCGGGCTGTGCGGCTGTTTCCTGAGCGGGCTGTTTTATCTGCTGGCGGTACTGAACCTCGACAGGCCCGTGCTGAGTCTGACCCTGCTGTGCGCCGGACGTCTGATTCTCGGCATCGGTCAGAGTTTTGCCGGGACGGGGTCGACACTATGGGGCGTGGCGACGGTAGGTTCACTGCATATTGGCCGGGTGATCTCCTGGAACGGTATCTGTACCTACGGCGCCATGGCGATCGGTGCGCCGCTTGGCGTGGTGATTTATCACGCGGGCGGGCTGATGCTGCTGTCGGTGGTGATCATGGCGATTATCGTTACCGCGATAGCTTTTGCATGGCGGCGTCCGGCAGTGAAGGGCAGCAAAGGCAAACCGATGCCGTTTCGCGCGGTGCTGGGTAAAATCTATGGTTTTGGCCTGCTGCTGGCGATGGGATCGGCTGGTTTTGGGGTTATTGCCACCTTTATCACCCTGTTCTATCAGGATAAAGGCTGGCAGGGCGCTGCGTTTGCGCTGACGATGTTCAGCGCCGCCTTTGTCGGTACGCGGCTGCTGTTTCCCAACAGCATTAACCGCTATGGCGGGCTGAAAGTGGCGATGTGCTGCTTCGCGGTGGAGGCGATTGGCCTGTTTATGGTGGCTGGCTCGTTTGCACCGTGGATGGCGCATCTCGGCGCATTCCTGACGGGGGCTGGTTTCTCACTGGTGTTCCCGTCGATTGGCGTGGTGGCAGTCAAAGTGGTGCCACAGCAGAATCAGGGCAGTGCGCTGGCGGCGTACACCACCTTTATGGATTTATCGCTGGGGATTACCGGGCCGGTGGCCGGTTTCCTGATGAGCTATACCGGTGTGCCGGTGATTTATCTGTTAAGCGGTTTGCTGGTCTGTGTGGCGCTGCTGGTGACGCTGCGTATGCAGCTCAGAACGACCACTGAGACTGCGGGGTAAGCATGCTCCTTCCCCCGCTCGCGGGGGAAGGCTGGCATGGGGGAGGGAACCCACCTTATCAGGCCTGCAACAGTTCAATACTGTGGCGAATTTCGCGCTCGATATCGTCTTCGCTCCAGCTCTCCAGTACCGAAGAGAACGGCTCAAACGCGTAGATACCTTTATAGCCGCGGCTCTCCAGGCGCTTAACCTGCGCCACACTGTTCAGCAGGTCGCCTTCAGTCAGCATAATGCGCTCTTCATCGGTCAGTTCGGCGGTCGGACGCGCATCCTCCACGCCAGAGAGATGCACCAGGCCAATGCCATTCACATCCACAGCCGCAAACTCCTGCTCTGCATTTTCGTACAGATGATGATGGAAGGTATCCAGCACAATCTTAAACGGCAGCTGCGCTTCACGGATCAGCGCCTGCGCCTGCGCGGCAGAACGCAGTGAACTCACCGGGAAGCCGAGTGGCTCCACCAGTCCCTGCACACCATACTTCGCAAACAGTGGCGCGAGGGTTTTCAGCGCAGCGAGCGTGTCGTGCGCGGAAACTGGCGTGCCATCATTCAGCGGACACAGCACCAGCGCTTTCGCGCCCACACCCTGCGCATCTTTCAGCAGACCTTCGGTTTTCGCCAGCAGCGCGTCGCTAATCTGGTTAAACGGATAGACGGCGTTGATGGTGACAATGTCCAGACCATATTTTTCCGCCAGCGCCTTCACTTCCGCGTGGCTCAGGTTGTCAGTCACTTTGCCACCCGGCATATCGTTACGGATTTCAACTTTATGCAAACCGACGCGCTGTACCAGTTTGAAAAACGCTTCAAGGGAGAGCGTTGGCGCGATTTTACGGTTAACACAGAAACGGGTTGGATCAATGGCCATCGTACGGCTCCTTCAGGGCACAAGAGTTAATCACAACAAGAATAAGGGTTGATTTTTAATCTGCGGGGGATGCTGCATAAGAGAACATTTATTTCATGTATAGTGAAATATGGAATGTTGATTTTTAGATCGACTTCGCAAAAAAGAGGTGACTGACCCGCACGCATAAAAGGTGATTACAGTAAAAATGCGATCCATGCCGCTAAAAACGAATTTTCCAAAGAGAAATATTTGAAAAATTTATTTCAATATTATACGTTTTTAGCACGCATTCATGTCATCCATTCGTGTCATCAAAAGTAAAGAGGCAAGAACATGAGTATCACGGGTAACTTTATTGGCGGTAAACAGGTCCTGAGTGCCAGCAATGAATCCATTCCGGTTTACGATCCGGCAACGGGTAAGCAGGTTCGCGCTGTGACGCAAAGCACCGCGGCGGAAGTGGAACATGCCATTGAAGTCGCACATAACGCCTTTGAGGACTGGGCCAACACCTCTCCACTGCGTCGCGCTCGTGTGCTGTTCAAATTCAAAGAGCTGATGGAACAGCACCGCGATGAGCTGGCGGAACTGATTGTCAGCGAGCACGGCAAAGTCTGGTCTGATGCGCACGGTGAACTGACGCGCGGTCTGGAAGTGGTGGAGTTTGCCTGTGGTATTCCGCATCTGATTAAAGGTGAAAACTCACCGGATGTGGGCGGTGGCGTCGACAGTTACTCGCTGATGCAGCCGCTGGGTGTGGTGGCGGGCATTACGCCATTCAACTTCCCGGCGATGGTGCCGCTGTGGATGTTCCCGATCGCGCTGGCGTGCGGTAACACCTTTGTGCTGAAACCACCGGCACTGGACCCGTCTGTTTCTGTACGCATGGCGGAGCTGCTGAGTGAAGCAGGCCTGCCGGACGGCGTGTTTAACGTCATTCACAGCTCTAACGAAGATGCCGAGCAGCTGTATAAAGATCCGCGCGTGCAGGCGGTGAGCTTTGTTGGCTCCTCCGGCGTGGCGGAACATATCTACAAAACCGCCAGCGCATACGGCAAACGCGTGCAGGCGTTCGGCGCGGCGAAAAACCACGCGATCGTCATGCCGGATGCCGATCTGGATGCGACAGTAAACGCGATTATGGGTGGCGCTTTTGGCTCTGCCGGTGAGCGTTGCATGGCACTGCCAGTGGTGGTGGCGGTCGGTGATGAGACGGCAGATAAACTGATCGCCGCCCTGACGCCGAAAATCAAAGCGCTGCGCGTCGGCCCTGGCATTCAGAAAGGCAAAGACGAAAACGAGATGGGCCCGGTGGTTTCTGCGGCGCATCAGAAGAAAGTCCTCGGCTATATCGACAAAGGTGTGGAAGAGGGCGCGAAGCTGGTTATCGATGGCCGCAACTTATCGGTGCCAGGCCATGCCGAAGGTTACTACGTGGGCGGTACGCTGTTCGATAACGTCACTGCGGAGATGGTTATCTGGCGTGAAGAGATCTTCGGACCGGTGCTCAGCATCATGCGTGCGCCAGATTATGAAAGCGCACTGAAACTGGTCAACAGCCATGAGTTTGGTAACGGCAGCGCGATCTTCACCAGCAATGGGCATATTGGCCGTGATTTTGTGCGTAATGTGCAGGCTGGCATGGTCGGCGTTAACGTGCCAGTACCGGTGCCAATGGCATTCCACAGCTTCGGCGGCTGGAAACGTTCCGTGTTTGGCGCGCTGAATGTGCATGGTCCGGACGGTGTGCGTTTCTACACCCGCATGAAAACCGCAACAGTGCGCTGGCCGAGCGGTCATCAGACAGTGGCTGAATTCAGTATGCCTACGCTGGGATAACTAACGACATCCCCGTCATGCTTTGCGCTGCCTGCAGCCCGAAGTATGGCGGGGATACAGGAGGAGCAGGATGTCTTTGCTTGCCAAACGTCAACAACCGGATGCCAGTGGTCGCATCCAGCATGTTACGCCGGAGAGTGCTGGCTGGCGCTATGTTGGTTTTGACGCGTATCTGTTGAAAAAAGGCCAAACCCTGAGTCTGGAAAGCGGTGATAAAGAGCTGTGTCTGGTGCTGGTCGCCGGGCTGGCATCGGTGAAAACCCGTGATGCGGAGTTCCCGAATATCGGCAAACGCATGTCACCGTTTGAACGCACGCCGCCGTACTCCGTGTATGTGCCGGGTGGCGATAAAGTGGAAGTGTATGCCGATTCCGATCTCGAACTGGCGGTGTGTAATGCCCCGGCGGGCAACGGTAATCTGCCTGCGCGCCTGATCGCTCCGGAGGATGTCGGGGTTGAGAAACGCGGTAAAGGGCGCAATCAGCGCCTGGTGCACAACATTCTGCCGGACGACAAACCGGCAGACAGCCTGCTGGTGGTGGAAGTGTATACCGATGAGGGCGACACCAGCTCTTATCCAAGCCACAAGCACGATCAGGAAGATTCGGCTGACGAAACCTATCTGGAAGAGACCTACTACCATCGCTTTAATCCGGAGCAGGGGTTCGCCATGCAGCGCGTGTACACCGACGATCGCTCACTGGATGAGTGCATGGCGGCGTATAACCGCGATGTGGTCACGGTGCCACGGGGTTATCACCCGGTGGCGACGATTGCCGGGTATGATAACTATTATCTGAACGTGATGGCCGGGCCGGTGCGTCTGTGGAAGTTTACCTGGGAGAAGGATCATGCCTGGGTGAACAGCGATGCGTATCCACGTAATAAGTAATATCGCGGAGCAGGGAGGGGCTGTTGGTGATCTCCTCTCCATCTGTTTTCACTGTACGCCCCTTCCCCCACGAAGTGGGGGAAGGCTGGGATGGGGGAGCGGTACGGTGAGGCCTGCAAGATTTCATTTCTCCAGCCCCCATCTTCCATCCCGGTTTATTTCGCGTTATTCAGTGCCAGAGATACCGCCAGCGTCTGCGCCAGGCACAGCGAGGCAACCTGCGAGCGGAAACCATCGACCTGCGCTTCGCGCACCACAAAGCAGACGTCGCTGAACGCGGCCAGCGGGCTAACCTGGCTGTCAGTAATCACAATCTGATGGGCGCCAGACTTCGCGCCCAGCTCGACCACTTCCACCGCTTCGCGCGCGTACGGTGAGTAGCTGATGGCAATCACCACATCTTTCTTGCGCACCATGCTCAGCTGCTCGGTAAACATGCCACCGAGGCCATCAATCAGAAACGCGCGGCGCTCCAGATGACGCAGCGCGTAAGTCAGATAGGACGCCACGCTGAACGAACGGCGCAGGCCAATTACATAGATGTTGTCTGCGTTATTCAGCAGTTCCACCGCTTTTTCCAGCTGTTCCGGGTTGGTGTTCATCGCCAGCTGCTGCAGCGCCTGTGAGTTCACCATGGTGAACACATTAAGGATTTCTGTCGGGCTTTCCGGTGCGGCGGCGTTCTCGTCGGTTGCCGTCTGGCGGAACAGGCGGGCACGCTCGGTATAGTTCACCGTCTCTTCCATCAGATGCTGACGGAAGACCTGTTTCATTTCATTGAAGCCACTGAAACCAAACGCGTTGGAGAAGCGAATCAGGGTTGATGGCGGCACATCGGCCTGCTGGGCAATCGAAGCGACAGTATCAAAGGCGATGCTGTTGCTGTTATCCAGAATATAGCGAGCCACCTGCTTCAGACGTTTGCTGAGGGTGTCATAACGGCGACGGATATCGTCCTGGAGCAGAGAAAGTTGTGTTGGATTGTTGGTCATTAAGTCAGCTCACTAAGAGAATAATTGGCGTTTTGCTGAGCGATATTTTACCCGGATGAATGGAAAATTTCACTTGATGGTGTGAAATGTGGTCTTTATTTCATCGCAATATGAAATAACTCACATAATATGCACAAATATTAATCCTCTTGCCATGCGTCAGCCATAAAAAAGGCGACCCGAGGTCGCCTTGCGCAGATGGTATATTTATTTCGCCGGACGCGCTTCGCGCCAGTAACCAATCAGTGTCAGGTAATTACTCTTCACCTGGCTGATCAGCGCAGCATCATCCAGTTCGCCCTGTAACCACTGGCGTGACGGCTGGCCGAAAATGGTGCGACCGACAGCAAACCCTTTCACCCACGGTGCTCTGGCGGCATCGGCGAAACCAGCTTTCAGCTTCTCTTCCGGCGCATCGAGGCCCAGCAGCAGGATGCCGCGGCAGTGTGGATCGTTCTGCTCAATCAGCCGGCCGATATCATTCCAGCTTGTCAGCGACAGCGGCGGCAGTTTCCACCAGTCAGGCTGAATGCCGAGGCTGTAGAAGTGGCTGAGGATCTCATGGTAGTAGGACTCTTTATGGTCCGGATTGCTTTCTGGCAGAATCACTTCCAGCAGCAGTTCATGGCCGGACTTGTTGCAGCCACGCCAGACGTCGAGGATCAGTTCATCCTGCTCTTGGCGCAATTCCGCGCTGTCATGCGGATGATAGAACACCAGGCATTTCACCACGTGCTCCTGTGGCCAGTCGATCAGCTGGGAGCCAATATTGCCATGTTCCAGGCGCAGCGGACGGGAACTCGGCAGTTCAATCGGGCGGCCAATCCACCAGCCTTTGCCGGTAATCGCATTCAGTGCGCCCTGACCATAGGTGGTATCGGCGAGGATGCCGCTACGGTTGTCGAGACCGGCTTCCGCCGCCGCTTCTTCCGCACCCTGCAACAGCAGTTTTTTCAGCTGTGGAATACGTGATTCATCCACGCCCGCCTCGCGCGCCATATCCGCCAGCTGTTTACGGTGGTCGAAGGCGAAGATATTCAGCTCCGGCCACTGCTGTTTACGGGTGGTGACGCGATGCAGGTGATTCAGGCGCGGGTCGAGATCCGGACGTTTCACCGCGTTGTCGCGTGACAGGAAGTCATCCAGTTCTTCTTTGGTCGGCATCGCCGGGGCGCAGCCGTGGCGGGAAACCACCAGCGCGCCACAGGCATTGGCATAACGGCACGCCTGTTCCCAGCCTTCATCATTCAGCCAGCCGCGCAGCAGGCCGGACATAAAGGCATCACCTGCGCCCAGCACATTCAGCACTTCAACGCGTACGCCGCTGTGCAGTTTGGTCGCGTCCCAGCTGTCCGGGATAGCGCCTTCAAACACCACGCAGCCGAGCGGACCACGTTTGCACACCAGAGTCGCTTTGGTCGCCTGACGCACATTTTTCAGTGCCGTCAGGGTGTCGGTGCTGCCACCGGCAATATGGAACTCTTCTTCGGTACCCACCACCAGATCAAAGTAGTGCAGCACTTCCTGCAGCTGACGGGTCACGTCCTGGGATTCGATAAAGCGGGTTTCGCCGTCACCCAGTGAGGTCAGTCCCCACAGTACCGGGCGGTAGTCGATATCCAGTGCGGTGCGCAGTCCATGGCGGCGGGCAATATCCAGTGCTTTCAGCACCGCGGCGCGGGTATCCGGGTGCGACAGGTGAGTACCGGTAATTGCCAGCGCGCGGGAAGAGGCGATGTACTCTTCGCGGATGTCATCCGGCGTCAGGCCCATGTCGGCACATTTTTCACGGTAGAAGATCAGCGGAAAGGTATCTTCATCTTTAATACCGAGGATCACCAGCCCTGTCAGGCGCGTTTTATCGGTGATCAGGGATTCGGTATCGCAGCCTACGCGCTGCAGTTCTTCCCGCAGGAAGCGACCATTATGCTCATCTCCCACACGCGCCAGCATGCCTGATTTCAGCCCCTGAATTGCGGTGCCGTAAGCGACATTGCCGGACGAGCCGCCAAGGTATTTGGCGAATGACGACGTATCTTCCAGCCGCGCACCGATTTGCTGGCCATAGAGGTCAACGGCGATGCGCCCGATACAAATCACATCAAGCCGTTTCTGTTGTGTACTCATACCTGTGTTTTCCTTCTGTGATAAGCAGGCCTTGCCGGGTTTCTCCTGAGCTATAACGCTAGGTGAAGGGAAAATCGAAAGCCGATCAAGCCGGATCTGACATGTTTTGCAGTATGAGGAATAAAAATTCCAAATTCAATATGAAATGAAATTATCACCCCAAAATTGTGAACCAGGTAAAACTCTGGCGATCCCTGTTTCACCGTCTGCTTTTTTTTCACCGCTTCACGGCTGACAGAAGCTGTGAGCGATGTCTCAACTCCCTGCGGCGCTTTGGTGGAAACTATTGAAGTGAAATGAAATTTCCTTTTCAGCTGTTAAGATGGCTGAATGTTTCAGTTAACAGCAGGAAAACGCCAGGTTAAGTCCCGTTTCATCACAGAATTTGATCTCTCTCGCAAAATGAAATGTTTTTTCTGTAATCGTGTTTAGTGGAAAAAATATTTGTTTATAATCGCCTCACGTTTCAATTATCAGTCGCCGCGTTGTCACCATTCGCTGTCGGCGGCCTTGCAGACGAACTGTGGCATGTCTGTTTCAGACGCGCCCTTTACGGTAAAGGATGAGCACATGGGCAAGATTAGATTAACCACGGCACAGGCGCTGGTTAAGTTTCTGGATAACCAGTATCTGTCAGTTGACGGAGTGGAAACCAAATTTGTAAAAGGGATTTTCGCCATCTTCGGCCACGGTAATGTGCTCGGTCTGGGCCAGGCGCTGGAGCAGGACAGTGGCGATCTGGTGGTGTACCAGGGGCGTAACGAGCAGGGCATGGCACATGCGGCGATTGGCTTCGCCAAACAGAAGCTGCGCCGTGAAATTATCGCCTGCACCTCATCTGTCGGCCCTGGCGCGGCGAACATGATTACCGCTGCCGGTACTGCCACCGCCAACCGTATTCCGTTGCTGCTGCTGCCGGGCGATGTGTTCGCGACCCGCCAGCCGGACCCGGTACTGCAGCAGATTGAGCAGAGCCACGATCTGAGCATCAGCACCAATGACGCCTTCCGTGCCGTCAGCAAATACTGGGATCGGGTTAACCGTCCTGAACAGCTGATGACCGCCTGCATTAACGCCATGCGCGTACTGACCGATCCGGCGGAAACCGGCGCGGTGACGCTGGCGCTGCCGCAGGATGTGCAGGGTGAAGCCTGGGACTTCCCGGAGTATTTCTTCCAGAAACGTGTGCACCGTCTGGAGCGTCGCCTGCCGACCGCTGCTCAGCTGGATGATGCGCTGAAACTGCTGGCCGGTAAACGTAAGCCGCTGATTGTCTGCGGTGGCGGGGTGAAATACTCCGAAGCCGGTGAGGCACTGCGCCAGTTCGCGGAACGCCACCAGATCCCGTTTGCTGAAACCCAGGCCGGTAAAGGCACGATTGTGTCTGACCACCCGCTGAATGTCGGCGGTGTCGGTGAAACCGGCTGCCTGGCGGCTAACCTGCTGGCGAAAGAGGCCGATCTGGTGATCGGCGTCGGCACCCGTTACACCGACTTTACCACTGCGTCGAAATGGATTTTCCAGAACCCGGACGTCAACTTTATCAACATCAACGTCAGCAGCTTCGACAGTTATAAGCTGGATGGTGTGCAGGTGGTCGCGGATGCGCGTGAAGCGCTGAATGCGCTCAACGAGCGTCTGGCGGCGCAGGGCTTCAGCAGCGGCTGGGGCGAGAAAGTTGAGCAGGCGCAGAGCAAGCTGCTGAAAGAGACGCAGCGTGTCTATCAGGTGGAGTTCACCGGTGACGGCTTTATTCCGGAAATCGCCGACAATATCGACCGTGAAGCGCTGTTCGCAGAATTTAAACGCCTGACCAGCTCCGTACTGACCCAGAGCAGCGTCCTTGGCACGCTGAACGAGCAGCTCCCAAAGGATGCGGTGATCGTCGCCGCTGCGGGTAGTCTGCCGGGCGATTTGCAGCGCGTCTGGCGTACCCGTGATTACAACAGCTATCACGTGGAGTATGGCTACTCCTGTATGGGCTATGAAGTGAACGCTTCACTGGGCGTGAAGCTGGCGGAACCGCAGCGTGAAGTCTACACCCTGCTGGGAGATGGCTCCTTTATGATGCTGCACTCTGAACTGGTCACTTCGATTCAGGAAGGTGCCAAGATCAACGTGGTGCTGTTCGATAACATGACCAACGGCTGTATTAACAACCTGCAGATGGAACACGGCATGGACAGCTTTACCACCGAGTTCCGTTTCCGTAATGACGAAAGCGGCAAGCTGAACGGCGGTTTTGTACCGGTCGACTTTGCGGCGATTGCGGCGGGCTATGGCTGTAAAACCTATCGCGTCACCACGCTGGCGGAGCTGAAACAGGCGCTGGAAGATGCGCGCAAACAGACGGTTTCCACGCTGATTGATATCAAAGTGCTGCCAAAAACCATGGTGCACAAATACTTCAGCTGGTGGCACGTCGGCGGCGCACGCGTATCGACCTCCGAACGTGTTGATGCCGTGGCCAGAATGCTCGACGAACATATTGAACAAGCGCGTAAATACTAAAAAAACTCCCCCGGGCGCTGCGGTCTGAGGCCGCAGCGCTAATTAACACTTACTGATTACTAACCCTACTGATTATTTTTCGGAGATATCATGACGCTACGTTTAGGTGTTATCGGTACTGGCGCTATCGGTCAGGAACACATTCGCCGCTGCAGCAAAGTGCTGCAGGGAGCAAAAGTGGTGGCCGTGTCCGATATCAATGTTGACGGCGCAAAAGCCGCGCTGCAGCGTTTAGGTCTGGAAGCTGAAGTCTATGCCGATGGCCACGACGTGATTAAATCCAGTGATGTGGATGCAGTGCTGGTCACCTCCTGGGATCCGACTCACGAAGAATTTACCCTGGCAGCGATTGCCGCAGGCAAGCCGGTGTTCTGTGAAAAACCACTGGCGATGACCGCCGAAGGCTGCCGCCGCGTGGTGGATGCCGAGATCGCTCATGGCAAACGTCTGGTGCAGGTGGGCTTTATGCGTCCGTTTGATGCCGGCTACCGCGCCCTGAAAAAAGTGATCACCGACGGCGAAATTGGTGATCCGCTGATGCTGCACTGTGCACACCGTAACCCGACGGTGCCGGAAAACTACACCACGCCCATGGCGATCACCAACACGCTGATCCACGAGCTGGATGTGCTGCGCTGGCTGACCGAAGACGACTATAAATCCGTGCAGGTGGTGTATCCGCGCACCACGTCTAAGTCACACGCCAGACTGAAAGATCCACAAATCGTCCTGTTTGAAACCCAGAAAGGTATCCGCATTGATGTGGAGATCTTTGTTAACTGTACCTACGGTTATGACATTCAGACCGAAGTGGTCGGTGAGCTGGGTATCGCGAAGCTGCCAGAACCCGCTTCTGTGCGCCTGCGTAAAGACGCCAAACTGTCTGACACCATTCTGGTGGACTGGAAAGATCGCTTTATCGATGCCTATGACGTCGAACTGCAGGCGTTCATTAACGATATCGCAGCGGGCAAACTGACCGGCCCATCGGCATGGGACGGCTATGCCGCGTCTGTTGCCGCCGACGCCTGCATTAAAGCGCAGGAGAGCGGGGCGATTGAGCCCGTGGAACTGCCTCCGCGCCCGACGTTCTACGATAAGTAAGTTTTCAGTGGTCGCCCGCGTGTGGCGGCCACGCCGCTAACCCTTACTGATTCTTCAGGGAGAGACTGATGAAAATCGCGTTTGATGTTGATGTCATTCGAAATTTAGGCATCACCAGAATGGTTCACCAGGTTGCTGAATGGGGCTACAAGTATATTGAGCAGTCGCCGCATCCGCAGATCAACCCGTTCTATAAACACCCGAAAGCCAGTCGTGAAATTATGCGGGAATACAAGAACGCGCTGAATGCAACCGGCCTGGAGATCTCTTCGTTCATCACGGTGTACCGCTGGTCGGGCCCGAATGAAGCGCGTCGTCAGGCAGCGGTGAAAAACTGGAAACGCATGATCGAAATCGCGGTGGAGATGGGCGTGCAGGTGATCAACACCGAGCTGTCCGGTAACCCGAACGAGCCGGAAATCTGCGAAGAGATGTTCTATCGCTCGATGGATGAGTTGTTGCCTATTTTCGAACGTGAAGGCATTCGTTGCGAAATTCAGGCGCATCCATGGGATTTCTGCGAAGAGAGCAATGAAACCGCCGATATCGTGAAATCGTTCCGCAGCGAGAACGTGAAATATATCTACAGTGCGCCACACACCTTCTACTACGACAAAGGTGTCGGCGATGTGAAGGGCATGCTGGAGTATGCCGGTGACGATCTCTCGCATATGTTGATCGCCGATACCATGAACCATACCAAACACTGCCGCTACATCGTTAACCCGCCGGGTGTGGACGCCACTATCCATCAGCATGTCGCCGTGGGTGAAGGGGAAGTTAATTTCGACGCCCTGTTCCAGACGTTGCGCGATATCCGGTTTTCTGACCGTACGTTTAAAGTCGGTGGCGAACCGATCATTTCCGCTGCCCTGTTCGGTTACCCGGAAAAAATGCCGGTACAGGCAGTACAAACGCGCGAACTGATCGAACGCGAACTGCTGAATAAATAACAACACAAGGCGGCGCTGACGCCGCCTTTATTTCATGTCAGAGGCATGATTTATGAACAAAGATAACGTGAAGCTGGCGATTGCGCCGATTGGCTGGACCAACGATGACATGCCCGATCTGGGTAAAGAGAACACCTTCCAGCAGATTGTCAGCGAAATGGCGCTGGCGGGTTTTACCGGCAGTGAAGTTGGCAGTAAATATCCGCGTGACCCGGCGGTGCTGAAGCCGATGCTGGAGATCCGTGGCATTCAGATCTGTAATGCCTGGTTCAGCACCTTTTTCGCCCAGGGTGATAAAGCGAAAACCATCGACGAATTCACCAACCATATGAATTTCCTGCATGCGATGGGCGCCAGAGTGATTGGCTGTTCTGAGCAGAGCAAAAGTATTCAGGGCACCACGCTGGCGGTGCTGGAGCAGAAACCGCACTTTACCGATGACGAGTGGCGTCTGACCGCAGAAGGCTATAACGAGCTGGCGAAAATCGCGACCGCGAAGGGCATGCAGGTGTGTCTGCATCATCATATGGGCACCGGCATTCAGACCACGGAAGAAGTGGATCGCTTTATGGCGCTGACCAACGATGACGTGTATCTGCTGTTCGATACCGGTCACGCTTACTACTCTGAAGGCTCACAGGAAAAGATGCTGGCGTTGCTGCAGAAATATCTGCCGCGTATCAACCATGTGCATTTAAAAGATGTGCGTGATGAGATTGTGGCGCAGGTGCGTAAAGAGAAGCTCTCTTTCCTCGATGGTGTGAAGAAAGGCACCTTTACTGTGCCGGGTGATGGCGTGATTGACTTTAAACCGGTGTTTAAAATCCTCGACGACTACGGCTACAAAGGCTGGATGGTGGTGGAAGCGGAGCAGGATCCGGCGCTGGCCAATCCGTTTGAGTATGCGGTGAAGGCGCGGAAATATATTCGCGAAACAGCGGGGCTGTAGTCTTTAACGCCCCCTCCCCCATAAAATGGGGGAGGGCTGGGGGAGCTGCCTGATGCAATTCTGCAAGTTGTTCCCCCATCCTGACCTTCCCCCACATCGTGGGGGAAGGGACAAGTCCGTGCGGGCATTCAGATATCGGTAAGTCGCCCGCCTGCGTTATTTCACTGTCACTGACTGAATAATACTTTCCGCTTCACTCTGCGCCTGCTGCTGGTTATCTGCAGGCAGACTGATCTGCAGTGTCACCAGCTTGCCATCCACCTTAGTCAGCAGCACGGAAGACCAAGACGTCTGGTTGTTGGCGGAAATCACCGTATCCAGCTGGTGTGCTGGCTGACCTTTCAGGTCGACCGCCTTGCTGGTCACCACCTGCAGCTGCGCGTCACGATTGCGCTGCTGGCTTTCCAGACGCTGCGCCAGTACATCCAGCGCATCGCTGGTGGCGTCGCCTTCAATCACGATAATCGCTTTCTGGCCGCTTTCGTTGGCATAGACATGCATGTTATTTGATGGCGTGCCCAGTTTGCCGCTTTTATCTGACATCCCCGCGGGCAGCGAGAAGCTCAGTTTACCTTCCATCAGATTGACGGTTTGCGCCGACTGGCTGCTGCTGACGCCATTATCGTTGGCAGCCTGGTCATCTTTCGCGTCACAGGCGGCTAAACCCACCACCAGTAAACTGATTCCTACATATTTCGCAAAGTTACGCATCAGGTTCCCTTATTGAGTCGCGTATCGATTTTCAGGCATTAATACAAACTGAATCAGACAGTAAAAGCAACCAACAGACTGTCACAGAGTTTTAAGCCGCGTGATTCAGCCGAAATTCAGCGTGCGTGGATTGCTGCGCTCCGCCAGGCGTTTCAGCGTCGCATTCAGCAACACGCCGTAAGCTGGCAGGAAGAACACCATGCAGATCAAAATTTTAAAGCAGTAGTCCACCATCGCGATTTCCATCCAGTGCTGTGCCATAAACGGATCCGGGCTCTGGTAGAACGCAATAAAGAAGAAGGCGAGTGTGTCACTGATGTTGCCAAGGAACATCGATGCCGCCGGGGCGACCCACCAGCTGGCTTTCTGACGCAGGCGGTTAAACACATGCACATCGAGGATCTGGCCAAGGGCATAGGCCATAAAGCTGGCGCAGGCAATACGGGCGACAAACAGGTTCATCTCGCGCAGTGCCGCCAGGCCCTGCCATTCACCCTGGTAAAACAGGGATGAGAGCGCGTAGGAGATAAACAACGCAGGGATCATCACCACCAGAATAATGCGTCGTGCCAGTGGCGCGCCAAAAATACGCACCGTCAGGTCAGTCGCCAGGAAGATAAAGGGAAAGCTGAATGCCCCCCAGGTGGTGTGGAAGACGAAAATGGATACCGGCAATTGTACCAGGTAGTTACTGGAAGTAATCACCAGAATATGAAACAGGGACAGCAAGCCCAGCGCCCAGGCGCGCTGATGCGGAGTAAACGAAATCATCGATGTAACCTTTTTAAACGTGGGGTGAGGGAACCCAGTGCTTTAATGTTCGGGCTATCTTGTTTGTCAGTTTGATCCCGGGCAGTGCCGCCACAAGATGCTTTAGCATCTTGAACGCCTGCCAGGGCGACCCGGAGGGCGAGCGTAGCGAGTAAGCTCACGTACTTCAGTACGCTCCGCTGGCTGCGCGCTGGCCGTATCCAGACTGACTGCACCGATAACGCCCTTGCTTCGCACTATTTGATGCGAAGAGGCGGAATCTTACGCATTCCGCTTCGCAATGCAATGGTTAATTTTAGCGCAAACGTTAACGTCGGGCATCTGACTTGCACGTCGAATGTCCGGCGGTAGAATAGGCGGCAATCTGGTCTGTTACCTAATGAGAGTGTTATGAGCGATATTTTCGCGAATCCTGATCAAACCCTGGATGCGCTGGGTCTGCGTTGTCCGGAGCCGGTGATGATGGTGCGTAAAGCGGTGCGGCTGATGCAGGACGGGGAAACGTTACTGGTGATTGCCGACGATCCGGCGACTACCCGCGATATTCCTGGCTTTTGCCGTTTTATGGAGCATACGCTGGTGGCGCAGTCGGTTGAGCAACTGCCGTATAAGTATCTGCTGAAGAAAGGGCGCTAACTCGTGATACGGGAGAGGAAGCCGTGCCGTGCTTCCTCTCCATAGCGTTATTTCTTCTGTAACAGCCGCAGCGCATTCGCCGTCACCAGCGCCGTTGCCCCTGAATCCGCCAGCACTGCCAGCCACAAACCGGTGATACCGAGCAGCGTGGTGATCAGGAAAATCCCCTTCAGCCCCAGCGCAATGGCGATATTCTGCCGGATATTGGCGTGGGTGGCGCGCGACAGGCGAATCATTGCCGCCAGACCACTGAGATGGTTATGCGTCAGTGCGGCATCAGCGGTTTCCAGCGCCACATCCGTCCCGCTGCCCATCGCGATGCCAATGGTGGCAGCTTTCATGGCGGGTGCATCGTTAATGCCGTCACCGACCATCGCCACCGGCTGCTGCTGATTCAGTTCAGAGACTGCCTGCACTTTATCCGCAGGCAACAAGCTGGCGCGGTAGCTGATGCCCAGCTCGTCTGCGATGGCGGCGGCGGCACGCGGATTATCACCGGTCAGCATCACGCTGTGCACATCCAGCGATTTTAACTGGTCGATGGCATCACGCGCATCCGGGCGCAGGGTATCGCGCAGGGCGATCAGGCCAATGGGTTGCTGATCTTCCAGCACCACCACCACCGTTTTACCCGCGGACTCCAGCTCAGCAATTTGCGCCTGCTGCGCGGCATCCAGCTGCGACACGCTACCTGGTGCGCTGATCAGCACGTGACGTCCATTGACCCAGGCTTCCACTCCGCTGCCCGCCAGTGCGCGTTGTCCTTCAGCCGCTGGCAGCGGCGCGTTCAGTGTGGCCGCATGTGCCACGATGGCCTGCGCCAGCGGATGTGAGGAGCCGCTTTCCACCGCGGCAGCATGCAGCAGCATGCGCGTCTCATCGGCGTGATTCAGCGCCACCACCTCTGTGACCCGTGGCTTACCCTGGGTCAGCGTACCGGTTTTATCGAACGCGATAGTGCGTACCGAACCGAGGCTTTCCAGCGCCGCCCCCCCTTTAATCAGCGCACCACGGCGTGTTGCTGCCGCCAGGCCGGACGTGATGGCCGCTGGCGTTGAGATCACCAGTGCACACGGGCAGCCAATCAGCAGCAGCGTCAGACCTTTGTAGATCCACGGCTGCCATTCGGCGGCCAGCAACAGTGGCGGGATCAGCATTACCAGCAGCGCCAGGGCGATAATCGCCGGGGTGTAATAGCGGCTGAAGCGGTCAAGGAAGCGCTCAATCGGCGCGCGGCGCTCTTCAGCTTCTTCGATCAGATGCAGAATACGGTCAATGGCGCTCTCGCCACTGCGGGACACCACTTCCATTTTTACCTGGCGGTCAACGCTGGTGCAGCCTGCGGCGACTTTTTCGCCCTGCTGACGCTCTACTGGCACTGATTCACCGGTCAGGGCGCTTTCATCAAAGCTGGCGAAGGCGTCAAGCAGGCGCGCATCGGCGGGCAGGCGTGCGCCCGCAGCCACTTCGATAATATCGCCCGGGCGCAGGGCATCGACGGCTACCGTTTCGCGCTGTTCACCACGCAGGCGTACCGCTTCATCCGGTTTCAGCGCCATCAGCGCGGTCACGCCACGGCGTGCGCGCCCGGCGGCAAAGGCTTCCAGCCGTTCTCCCAGCAGAAACAGCAGCAACACCATCGCAGCTTCAGCGCTGGCGCCAATAAACAGCGCACCAATGGCGGCGATGGTCATCAGGGTTTCGATGGCGAATGGCGTGCCGCTGCGGATCAATTGCAGTGCTTTACGTCCCACCGGCCAGATGCCCGCCAGCGTGGTAGCGATAAACGCCAGACGGCCGCTGGTGGCATCGACGCTGCTGAGTAACCAGCTGGCCAGCATCAGCAGGCTGACGAGAATAATGGTGCGGTTTTCCTGCCAGAAGCTGGCGTTTGGCGTCGTGCCCTGCGAGCTTTTCAGCCGGAATCCGGCCTGAGTGACGGCCTGTTCGACCTGCTGGCGAATGTCCCGCTGTGCGCTGACCACCAGTTTTTCCGTCGCAAACAGTACGCGCGCATGGTCAATGCCTTCCAGCCGCTGCACCGCGGCTTCAATTTTACGGGCGCAGCTGGGGCAATCCATGCCGCTGATTTGCCAGCTAAAACGTTGCCCGTCGCCGGGTAGCTCACCTTCGTCGTCGGCGGTGTCGCCCGAACTGCAACTGCTGTCCTGGCAGCAGGCATCTGGCGTACCGGCGGCGGAAACGGTGGTGATTTTCTGGATAACCGGACGTGCCACGCTGCTGCATGCCGGTTTGTTCGCTGCTTTGCGTGTGCTGCAGCAGGAAGAGTGTTCGTGCATAGCGCCTCCCGAGGGTCAGAAATGGCGGGCGTGGTTGCCCGCCTTTTCTGCATCCTACACTCTGGAGTCAACTCCAGAGTCAAGCGCCAGATGCGAATTTTTCTCAATCGTCGTCAGATTACAGCCACAGTGAACGGACAATCAGGAAGTGTCCGGCAAAGTAGCAGGCGGCGACAATGGCACGATCGGCAGCAAAACGGCGGCGATAATGGCTGAAAAACCAGACTGCATTCGCCAGCAGTAACAGCAGTGAACCGGCCAGCAGCGTGAAGCTGTGCGCGGTCGGCGCAAAGTAGTATTGCTCTGCTGCCAGCCACAACATCACCAGCGTCATCCCGATAAAGGTACAGACCGGCCAGCGCAGCTCTTCAAGGCGTGTCCACAGAGTGGCGATCAGCAACAGACCGACCAGCAGGATCACCAGCGGAATCGGCCAGAAGAAGCTGAGCGTCATATGACTGGCGAAGTTAAGGGTGTACAGCAGATGAGAGAGGAAAAATGCGCCGACAGCATACATCAGGCGTTGTTGCGGCAGCAGCGTCAGGGCGTCACCCGCCAGCGTCGCCAGCAGTCCCAGCAGAATCAGATAGTCACTGGTATTGAGCCCCGGCGCCTGCCACGCCCAGGCCAGTAACAGCAGCATGGTGACCGGTTTAAACACCCAGCGTTGCCATTGTGGGCCGCGATAAGTGGCATCGACATACAGCCAGCCCGAAAAGAGCACGGCTAAAAAGGACCAAAGCATAGTTTTTCCCTTTTATGGCGGACGCCGGGCCTGAAACAACCGGTCGGGCTGTCCGAATCAGCACTGTTTTTCCCCGAAATAGCGATCTCAGTTTAGGTTATGGGCCGCGGATGTGACAATCAGCATCCTCTGGTTGTATGCTTTTGCCCGGCCAACATTTGTTCACTGTCGACCAGAGGAGACGAGAGAAACATGAGCAAACCACCGCTAATTTTTTTCATCGTACTGGCGATCATTGCCATTCTTGCCACGCGTCAGTTTATTAAGCAGCGACGTGAAAAGGCGGTTAATGACGCGTCACCATTACGTTCGTTGCCGGTTGAGGTGAAAACCAAACGTGAGTTTTCCGTGTCCAGCCGGCGTTCGCGTCAGCGCGAGGTGATCCCGCTGGAAGAGATGCGTTATGAAGCCTGGTTTCACCCGTTAAATGGCGCGGGAGATTTTAAGCTGGTGCTGAGTGCGGAGGATTATCATCAGCTGGATAAAGGGGTGAAAGGCAAACTGCAGGTCAAGGGCTCGCGTTTTGTCAGTTTTACGCCTGCGGTTTAAAGGACCTGGTATGGCGTCGGCTGCCTGTTCGGGCGGCTTTAAGCGGCTGATAAACTCAGGGCGCGGGCAACAGAGACAGCAACACCCGGTTGAGTGCACAGGGAATCCGGTCAGCGCAGGAAAGCGTCCCGCGCCATGGACGGCGCGGGACGAGCGGTCATGGATGACAGATTTTGCGTCTTTCCGGAGCTGACCGGATTCCCTGAGCAGGTGCAGAGATAAACGCGAGGCTCTGAAATGACGGTCAACCAGCGGGCGAACTTGTTACTGCTTCGGAAAATGCTTTTTCTGCCACGCCAGCAGTTCAAAGACACCAAAGAAAAAAATCTTCGCCTGAGTGACTTTGCTCAGCTTCGGCCCATCTTTTGGCTGGGTGGCTCGCAGCAACACCAGTTGCAGACCGTGCATCACCACCATAAAAAACAGCGCGACATCAACGAAATACTTCAATGGCTTCGGAAACGGCTGGACGATATTCAGTAGCAGAAAAGCCCAGACGCACAGCATCAGCAAACGTCCCAGATTAAGCAGCATCCTCATTCTCCTTGTGGCTGGTCTGACGCACATACAAACGGTAAGCCACCTGCCCGGCGATTTTCTCGCGGTGCAGATGCCAGTTGACGGGCACCGGCGGCATGCCGTTTTCCACTTCACTTTCCACGTAGATCAGCGCGCCGTCTGCGAGCCAGTTCTGGCTTTCCAGCAGCGTAATCGTCTGATCCAGTAATCCTTTGCGAAACGGCGGGTCGATAAACACCAGATCATGCGCGCTGCCGGGTTGCGCCAGCCAGCTCAGGGTATTGGTGTTGATCACTTTGCCATTGGTTGCCCCGAGCGTCGCCAGATTCTTCTCCAGCTGCTGTGCCACCGGGCGTTCCAGCTCCAGCAGCGTGGCCGACGCGGCATGGCGCGACAGGGCTTCCAGTCCCAGTGCGCCGCTGCCAGCAAAGCAGTCGAGACAGCGTGCCTGCTGAATATCCGGCGCCAGCCAGTTAAACAGGGTCTCGCGTACGCGGTCAGTGGTGGGGCGCAGACCGGCGCTGTCCGGTACAGGTAATTTACGGCCGCGCCACTGGCCGCCAATAATGCGAATTTGTCCGGCACCCTTGCCGCGAGGTTGTTTGTTCATGATTTTTACAACTCTGTATAAATTGTTGCGTAGTTTAACGGGCTAATTGCCACGAGGAAACGTAAAAAGGGTGCAGGTGTTGCCGTGCACAGAAAGTGTTAGACTAAGAGACTAATTATCAGGTTATTTTCTGACCCGGCTGCAGATGTCAGCGGGGGTTCAGCCAGCGAGGAGTGTGGTTGCACAATGGCAAAAGATAAAAAACGTGGTTTTTTTTCCTGGCTGGGACTGGGGCGCGATGAGACGCCAGTAGCGAAAGAGGAACAAAAAGAGGCGTTAGAGGAACAGCAGTCCGCGGCTGAGCAGGAAGCAGAAAACGAACGTGCAGCAGCAGCCGAACGCGCAGCAGAAGCCGAACGCGCAGCAGAATCCGAACGTGCAGCAGAAGCCGAACGCGCAGCAGCAGCCGAACGCGCAGCAGAAGCCGAACGCGCAGCAGAGGCTGAACGCGCAGCAGAGGCTGAACGCGCAGCAGAAGCCGAACGCGCAGCAGCAGCCGAACGCGCAGCAGAAGCCGAACGCGCAGCAGCAGCCGAACGCGCAGCAGAAGCCGAACGCGCAGCAGAAGCCGAACGCGCAGCAGAAGCCGAACGTGCAGCAGAGGCTGAACGCGCAGCAGCAGCCGAGCGTGCAGCAGAGGCTGAACGCGCAGCAGCAGCCGAACACGCAGCAGAAGCCGAGCGTGCAGCAGCAGCCGAACGCGCAGCAGAAGCCGAAAGCGCACCAGTACAGGAACAGGAGCGCCCCACCAAAGAGGGCTTCTTTGCCCGTCTGAAGCGCAGCCTGGTCAAAACCCGTGAAAACCTGGGTTCCGGATTTATCGGCTTGTTCCGCGGCAAGAAGATCGACGACGATCTGTTTGATGAGCTGGAAGAACAGCTGCTGATCGCTGATGTGGGTGTGGACACCACGCGTCGCATCATCAGCAGTCTGACTCAGCAGGCGAGCCGTAAGCAGCTGCGCGATGCCGAAGCGCTGTATGGCCTGCTGAAAGCCGAGATGTCACAAATTCTGGCCAAAGTGGAAGAACCGCTGGATGTCAGCGGTAAAACACCGTTTGTCATTCTGATGGTCGGCGTTAACGGCGTGGGTAAAACCACCACCATCGGCAAGCTGGCGCGTCAGTATCAGGCGCAGGGCAAGTCGGTGATGCTGGCGGCAGGCGATACCTTCCGTGCCGCGGCCGTCGAGCAGCTGCAGGTGTGGGGCCAGCGTAACAATATTCCGGTGGTGGCCCAGCAGACCGGCGCAGACTCCGCCTCCGTGATTTTTGATGCCATTCAGTCAGCGCAGGCGCGCGGCGTGGATGTGCTGATTGCCGATACGGCAGGTCGCCTGCAGAACAAAGCGCATCTGATGGAAGAGCTGAAAAAGATCACCCGTGTGATGAAAAAGCTGGATGACAGCGCGCCACACGAAGTGATGCTGACCATCGATGCCAGCACCGGGCAAAACGCCATCAGCCAGGCGAAGCTGTTCCACGAGGCTGTCGGGCTGACCGGTATCACGCTGACCAAACTGGACGGCACCGCCAAAGGCGGGGTGATTTTCTCGGTGGCGGATCAGTTTAGTATCCCTATCCGTTATATCGGCGTGGGGGAGGGTATCGAAGATTTGCGGTCATTTAAGGCCGACGACTTTATTGAGGCACTGTTTGCCCGAGAGGACTAATTAGGATGATTCGCTTTGAAGAGGTCAGTAAGGCTTATCTCGGCGGTCGGCAGGCGCTGCAGGGGGTGGATTTCCATCTGCACCCAGGGGAGATGGCGTTTCTGACTGGTCATTCCGGGGCAGGGAAAAGCACCTTGCTGAAGCTGATTTGTGGCATTGAACGGCCAAGCGCCGGGCATATCTGGTTTGGCGGTCATGACATCAGCCGCCTGAAGAATCGTGAAGTGCCGTTCCTGCGCCGGCAAATCGGCATGATTTTCCAGGACCACCATCTGCTGATGGATCGCTCAGTGTATGACAATGTGGCGATCCCGCTGATCATCGCGGGCGCCAGCGGTGAAGATATCCGTCGTCGCGTGTCGGCAGCGCTGGATAAAGTTGGCCTGCTCGACAAAGCGAAGAGTTTCCCGATTCAGCTCTCTGGCGGTGAACAGCAGCGTGTCGGCATTGCCCGCGCGGTGGTGAACAAACCGGCGGTGCTGCTGGCGGATGAACCGACCGGTAACCTCGATGAGGCGCTGTCGGAAGATATTCTGCGCCTGTTCGAAGAGTTTAACCGCGTAGGTGTCACCGTCCTGATGGCGACCCATGATATGGGGCTGATCGGGCGGCGTAATTACCGCGTGATGACGCTGAGTCAGGGACGCCTGCACGGAGGCCATTATGGTGAATAAGCGTAATAAACGTCCGGCGGCGGCGAAGACGAAGCAGCCGTCGAAGAGTCGTGCGCTGAAGGGCGGCTGGCAGGAGCAGTGGCGTTATGCGCTGCACGGCTCACTGTCGGATATGTGGCGCCAGCCTCTGGCGACACTGTTAACGGTGATGGTGATTGCCATTTCGCTGACGCTGCCGAGCGTCTGCTATATGGTGTGGAAAAACGTTAGCCAGGCCGCCGATCAGTGGTATCCGGCGCCGCAACTGACGGTTTATCTCAGCAAAACGCTGGATGACGACGCTGCGGAAAACGTGATTGCCCAGCTGAAGCAGCAGGATGGCGTGGATAAGGTGAATTACCTGTCGCGTGAAGAGGCGATGGGCGAATTCCGCAACTGGTCCGGTTTTGGCGGCGCGCTGGATATGCTGGAGCAAAATCCGTTACCGGCGGTGGCGGTTATTACGCCGAAGCTCAATTTCCAGGGCTCGAATACGTTGCAGACCCTGCGTGAACGGGTTGCGGCAGTGCAGGGCGTGGATGAAGTGCGTATGGACGACAGCTGGTTTGCCCGGCTGGCGGCGCTGACCGGTCTGGTCGGGCAGGTCGCGGCGATGATCGGCATTCTGATGATTGTGGCGGTGTTCCTGGTGATCGGTAACAGCGTGCGTCTGAGCATCTTTGCCCGCCGCGATACCATCAACGTACAAAAGCTGATTGGTGCAACGGATGGCTTTATTCTGCGGCCTTTCCTGTATGGTGGCGCTCTGCTCGGCTTTAGCGGCGCGTTGCTGTCGCTGATTCTGTCGGAAGTGCTGGTGTTGCGTCTTGAATCGGTGGTGGCGCAGGTGGCGGCGGTATTTGGCACCACATTCCGCATCAGCGGCCTCTCCTGGGATGAAAGCCTGCTGCTGCTGTTAATCGCGGCGATGATTGGCTGGATTGCCGCCTGGCTGGCGACCGTACAACATTTACGCCGATTTACACCGCAGTAACCCCAGGACATATTTTTTGTTATAATCTTCCTCTGCTGCGAGAAAGTGTGCCGCAGAGGAAGTTCTGATTTATTTCCCTTCTGTCTGCGTCCGCTTCCCTCATCCGCAAGGTGTGTGTAAAATATGCACCGCGAAATGGAACTTGTGGATAACTTTGTCGTCGAATCAGCACAGATTGCTTTCGATTTCCGCAGGTAAATCACGTAGTGTTGTGGATGACGCGAAGGAATCGCGTGGCAACTGGCATATTCACAGAGAGGGTTTGAATGACCAAAGAAATGCAAACTTTAGCTATCGCTCCTTTAGGCAACCTGGAATCCTATATCCGGGCCGCTAACGTCTGGCCGATGTTGTCGGCGGAAGAGGAAAAGGCGCTGGCTGAACGGCTGCATTACCAGGGCGATCTGGATGCAGCAAAAACGCTGATCCTGTCTCACCTGCGCTTCGTTGTTCATGTCGCTCGTAACTATTCCGGTTACGGCCTGCCGCAGGCGGACTTGATTCAGGAAGGCAACATCGGCCTGATGAAAGCGGTGCGCCGCTTTAATCCTGATGTTGGCGTGCGTCTGGTTTCCTTTGCCGTGCACTGGATTAAAGCCGAGATTCACGAATACGTGCTGCGTAACTGGCGTATCGTGAAAGTCGCGACCACCAAAGCACAGCGTAAGCTGTTCTTTAACCTGCGTAAAACCAAGCAGCGTCTGGGCTGGTTTAACCAGGATGAAGTGGAAATGGTGGCACGTGAGCTGGGCGTAACCAGTAAAGACGTGCGTGAAATGGAATCGCGTATGGCCGCGCAGGATATGACCTTTGACCTGTCGTCTGATGATGAGTCTGGCGAAGGCAAATCCATGGCGCCGGTGCTGTATCTGCAGGATAAAACCTCTGACTTCGCCGATGGCATTGAAGAGGATAACTGGGACAATCACGCCGCCGATAAGCTGAGCGATGCGTTGCAGGGGCTGGATGAGCGTAGCCAGCATATTATCCGTGCACGCTGGCTGGACGATGATAACAAAACTACTCTGCAGGAACTGGCCGATCAATATGGTGTTTCCGCCGAGCGCGTGCGCCAGCTGGAGAAGAACGCCATGAAGAAACTGCGTATGGCGATCGAAGCGTAACGCACACTGCTGACGTAACGGTCAGAACGAAAAAGCCCCGTTTGCAAAAATGGGGCTTTTTTATTGCCTGCAGTGCAACGCAGGCGCGGTGATGCGACGCTGCGCCTGCGGTATGCAGAGCGCGGCGCGTTTATCGATCAGACCGACATCACCTTTTTCACCCAGCCATCAATCTGGGTATGAAAACCGCAGGCCTGCATAAAGGCAGCGATCGCTGCCGGGTCTTCACTGCCATCCTGAGCAATCCACCAGTGCACCAGCGAGGTGTTTTGCGCCAGCGTTTCTTCCAGAAGATACTGACCGACGCCGCGACGCCGCGTGACCTCACGAACCTGCAAATCGTAAAGTTTGCCCTGCACGCCGCTGATTTCCAGGCGCACGGCCGCCAGCAGGCGATCGTTAAAGCGTGCGACATACAGCCGATGCTGCTCGTCCAGCCCGTTTTCCAGCGCGGCGATATCTTTTCCCGGCCAGACTTTGCCGAGATCCACGCGATCCTGAGCGCTTAATTGTTGCAAGCGTATGATGGTCAGCTTCATGTTAGCTACCTGCTACGGTTTAAAGGGATATTGTAGCGAAGATGTCATCATTAGGGTGCTTAACTTTTCCCCAGCCAAAACGACGCGATCTGTTTTTGATGCGCGCCCAGGGCCGAGTAAAAAATCAGATTATGACTATATTAACAGCATAACTCGCTGGCCTTGTGGCGATTATGCCATCAATGCTACCAGGTGATCGTGCTGTTCTGGACGCTATTTTCTGCATGTGTCAGTTGATTTACAGAAGAAAATTCCTGTTTAATAACCTGAAAAATAAAGCCTTATTACTACAAAATGCCGTTTTAACCGCTAAGCCGTTATTAGCTAACGAGTTTTTAAGTTAAATCAGGCAAAAAATAACCAGCAATCACACAACAGACCACAAGATGGGGAAGTGCGGATGAAAATCAGTAAAGGTAGCGCGTTTCTGGCAGGCTGCGTTGCGTTGGCGATGAGCCACGCGGCAATGGCACAAGATATTAAAGTTGCCATCGTTGGGGCGAAGACTGGCCCTGTCGCACAGTATGGCGATATGGAGTTCACCGGCGCTAAGCAGGCTATCGAAGATATCAATGCCAAAGGTGGCGTTAACGGCAACAAGCTGGTCGGCGTTGAGTATGACGATGCCTGTGACCCGAAACAGGCTGTCGCCGTGGCGAACAAAGTGATCAACGATGGCATTCGCTACGTGATTGGCCACCTGTGTTCTTCCTCAACTCAGCCTGCATCCGATATCTATGAAGATGAAGGCATCATCATGATCACGCCGGCAGCGACCGCACCTGAGCTGACCACTCGTGGTTATAAACTGGTGATGCGTACCACGGGTCTGGATTCCGACCAGGGCCCAACCGCAGCAAAATATATCGTCAGTGAGATTAAACCACAGCGTATCGCCGTGGTGCACGACAAGCAGCAGTATGGCGAAGGCCTGGCGCGTTCCGTGCAGGACAGCCTGAAAAAAGCAGGCGCCAATGTGGTGCTGTTTGACGGTGTGACCGCCGGTGATAAAGATTTCTCCACCCTGGTGGCGCGTCTGAAGAAAGAGAACGTCGACTTCGTTTACTTCGGCGGCTACTACCCGGAAATGGGCCAGATCCTGCGCCAGGCGCGTGCTGCTGGTCTGAAAACCCAGTTTATGGGCCCAGAAGGTGTGGGTAACTCCTCACTGTCTAACATTGCGGGCGCAGCTTCAGAAGGCATGTTCGTGACCCTGCCGAAGCGTTACGACCAGGTTCCGGCTAACCAGCCAATCGTTGATGCGCTGAAAGCGAAGAAACTGGACCCAACCGGCCCATTCGTCTGGACCACTTACGCCGCGCTGCAGTCTCTGAAAACCGGCATCGAGCGTAGCAAGAGCGAAGAACCTGCTGATATCGTGAAAAACCTGAAAGAAGGCCAGGCAGTTCCGACCGTGATGGGCGACCTGAACTGGAACGCGCAGGGCGACCTGAAAGGTTTCGAATTCGGTATCTTCAAATGGCATGCTGACGGCACCTCAACTGCGGTGAAATAAGTCAGCACGCTTGTACTGAAATCCCGCCGCCCGTCATCATTCGCGCCGCAGATGCGTTGGCTTCACCCGCTCACCCCGGTCGCATAGTTAGCTATGTTCCCGGGGATGAGCGGGTTTGCCGCCTTCCTGCGCCACAAATGATTTAGGGCGGTTGTAGTCGTTTTTGTACCTTCCGCTCACCTGCGGATGAGTAAGGTAATCAGGTATGTCCGAGCAGTTTCTCTATTTCCTGCAGCAAATGTTCAACGGTGTGACGTTGGGCAGCACCTACGCGCTGATCGCCATTGGTTACACCATGGTGTACGGCATCATCGGCATGATCAACTTTGCTCACGGCGAAGTGTATATGATCGGTAGCTACGTCTCCTTTATCGTTATCGCGGCGCTGATGATGATGGGGATCGACGTGGGCTGGCTGCTGATCGCCGCTGGTTTCATTATGGCGATCGTGATTGCCAGCGCCTATGGCTGGAGTATTGAGCGTGTGGCGTATAAGCCCGTGCGATCCTCTAAACGCCTGATCGCGCTGATCTCCGCCATCGGGATGTCGATCTTCTTACAAAACTACGTCAGCCTGACGCAGGGCTCGCGCGACCTGGCGCTGCCAAGCCTGATCACCGGTCAGTGGAAACTGGCGGAGAGCAACGGCTTTGCCGCGACCATCACCACCATGCAGGCGGTGATTTGGATTGTGACCTTCCTTGCGATGCTGGCGCTGACGCTGTTTATTCGTTATTCGCGTATGGGCCGCGCCTGCCGCGCCTGTGCGGAAGATTTGAAAATGGCCAGCCTGCTGGGGATTAATACTGACCGTGTGATCTCGCTGACTTTTGTCATTGGTGCGGCGATGGCGGCAGTGGCCGGTGTGCTGCTGGGCCAGTTCTATGGCGTGATTAACCCTTATATCGGTTTTATGGCCGGCATGAAGGCATTTACCGCAGCGGTGCTGGGCGGTATCGGCAGTATTCCGGGTGCGATGCTGGGCGGGTTGATTCTGGGCATCGCCGAGGCGCTGACCTCCGCGTATCTCAGCACAGAATATAAAGATGTGGTCTCCTTCGCGCTGCTGATTGTGGTGCTGCTGGTGATGCCAACCGGTATCCTCGGTCGTCCGGAGGTCGAGAAAGTATGAAACAGCTTAATCTGGTCAATGCCGTTGTCTCGGCATTGATGCTGCTGATTCTGGCCGCCTTTTTTATGGGAATGCGCCTGAATCTGGATGGCACGCAACTGGTGGTGAATAACGCCGGTAGCGTACGCTGGAACTGGATTGCCGTCGGTTGTGCGGTGGTGTTTCTGTTCCAGTTAGTGCGTCCGTTGTTGCAAAGCAGCCTGAAAAAGGTCGGTGGTCCTGCGTTTGTTCTGCCGAGCTTTGACGGTTCAACGCCAAAACAAAAACTGCTGGCGCTGGCGCTGATTATCGCCGCGGTGGTATGGCCATTTCTGGTGTCGCGCGGCACGGTGGATATCGCTACCCTGACGATGATTTATGTGATCCTCGGCCTGGGCCTTAACGTAGTGGTGGGCTTATCCGGTCTGCTGGTGCTGGGTTACGGCGGCTTCTATGCCATCGGTGCTTACACCTTCGCGCTGCTCAACCATTACTATGGCCTGGGCTTCTGGGAATGTCTGCCGCTGGCTGGGCTGGTGGCGGCGCTGTTTGGCCTGCTGCTAGGCTTCCCGGTGCTGCGTTTACGCGGTGACTACCTGGCGATTGTGACACTGGGTTTTGGCGAAATCGTGCGTATTTTGCTGCTGAATAACACCGAAATCACCGGTGGCCCTAACGGTATCAGCCAGATCCCGAAACCGACCTTCTTTGGGCTGGAGTTTAACCGCAGCGCGCGCGACGGCGGCTGGGACACCTTCCATAACTTCTTTGGCCTGCAGTATGACCCGAGCGACCGCATTATCTTCCTGTATATGGTGGCGCTGTTGCTGGTGGTGCTGACGCTGTTTGTGATTAACCGCTTACTGCGTATGCCGCTGGGCCGTGCCTGGGAAGCGCTGCGTGACGATGAGATTGCCTGCCGTTCACTGGGCTTAAGCCCGCGTCGCATCAAGCTGACCGCCTTTACCATCAGCGCCGCGTTTGCCGGTTTTGCCGGTACGCTGTTTGCGGCACGTCAGGGCTTTGTCAGCCCGGAATCCTTCACCTTCGCGGAGTCGGCATTTGTGCTGGCGATTGTGGTGCTGGGCGGTATGGGATCACAGTTTGCGGTGATTCTGGCGGTGGTACTGCTGGTGGTGTCCCGCGAACTGATGCGCGACCTGAATGAATACAGCATGCTAGTGCTGGGTGCACTGATGGTGCTGATGATGATCTGGCGTCCGCAGGGACTGTTGCCAATGCAGCGTCCGCAGTTGAAGCTGAAACGCAACGGAAAAGGAGAGCAGGCATGAGTCAGCCTTTATTAGCCGTTGATGGCCTGATGATGCGTTTTGGCGGCCTGCTGGCGGTCAACAATGTGCAGCTGGAACTGCATCCACAAGAGATCGTATCACTGATCGGCCCGAACGGCGCCGGGAAGACCACGGTGTTCAACTGCCTGACCGGTTTTTACCGTCCGACGGGCGGCACCATTAAACTGCGCGATCAGCATCTGGAAGGCCTGCCGGGGCAGAAGATCGCCCGTATGGGGATTGTGCGTACTTTCCAGCATGTGCGTCTGTTCCGCGAAATGACGGTGATTGAAAACCTGTTAGTCGCACAGCATCAGCACCTGAAGAGCGGTGTGTTCTCTGGCCTGCTGAAAACCCCGGCATTTCGCCGCAGCGAAAGTGAAGCGCTGGATCGCGCCGCTGCCTGGCTGGAGCGTGTCGGCCTGCTGGAGATGGCAAACCGCCAGGCCGGTAACCTCGCGTATGGTCAGCAGCGTCGGCTGGAAATTGCCCGTTGCATGGTGACGCAGCCGGAAATCCTGATGCTGGACGAGCCAGCAGCAGGCCTTAACCCGCGCGAAACCCATGAACTGGACGAGCTGATCGCCGAACTGCGTGGCGAGCATAAAGTCACTGTGCTGTTAATTGAACATGATATGAAACTGGTGATGGGTATTTCTGACCGTATTTATGTTGTGAATCAGGGGACGCCGCTGGCGAATGGCAAACCGGACGAGATCCGTAATAACCCGGATGTTATCCGTGCGTATTTAGGCGAGGCGTAAGATGGCGAACCCGATTTTAACGTTAAGTAACGTCAGCGCGCACTATGGCAAGATTCAGGCGCTGCACGAGGTGAGTCTGCATATTGATCAGGGTGAGATCGTGACCCTGATTGGCGCAAACGGCGCGGGGAAAACCACGCTGCTGGGGACGCTGTGCGGTGAGCCGCGTGCCACGAATGGCGTGATTACCTTTGACGGCAAAGAGATTACCGACTGGCAGACCGCTCGCATTATGCGTGAGGCGATTGCGATTGTGCCGGAAGGGCGGCGGGTCTTCTCGCGCATGACGGTGGAAGAGAACCTGGCGATGGGCGGTTTCTTTGCCGATCGCGAGCAGTATCAGCAGCGTATTGAGCGTGTCTATCAGCTGTTCCCGCGTCTGCTGGAACGTAAAGTACAGCGTGCAGGCACCATGTCCGGCGGCGAACAGCAGATGCTGGCGATTGGCCGTGCACTGATGAGCCAGCCGCGTCTGCTGCTGCTGGACGAGCCGTCGCTGGGTCTGGCACCGATCATCATTCAGCAGATTTTCGATACCATCGAGCAGCTGCGTGACGAAGGCATGACCATCTTCCTTGTGGAGCAGAACGCGAACCAGGCGCTGAAGCTGGCTGACCGTGGTTATGTGCTGGAAAACGGCCATGTGGTGCTGGAAGACAGCGGTGATGCGTTGCTGGCGAACGAGGCGGTGCGCAGCGCGTATCTCGGCGGTTAACACGACACAGTGTGATAACCCGCTGAAAACCATCGGCCTGCATTGCAGGCCGATTTCATTTGTCGCGATCCTGACTGCATCGCTGTAATTTCAATGCCCTGACGCTGCCTGCCGCGGATTTTCCCGCTTCCACATCGCCCGCCAGGAAAATTTTGCACGCGCGCTCACGCGTCACGCGGCTGTCACCTTGCTGTCATAACCCGTTTATCTCTCTGTCATTTTTCCATGCCATGTTACTTCCCGAACATAAAATGCGTGAAATCGCGCGTAACAATCATGTCACGGGAAACTGATATGCCATCCATCACTTTTCGTCATACCGCACTGAGCATCGTGCTTGGCTGTGCACTGAGCGGCAATGCCCTGGCTGCCACTGAAATTGCTTTCTGGCACTCCATGGACGGTGAGCTGGGGAAAGAGGTCGATTCTCTGGCGCAGCGTTTTAACCAGGCTAACCCTGATTACAAAGTGGTACCGGTCTATAAAGGCAAGTACGACCAGAGCCTCGCAGCAGGTATTGCTGCCGTGCGTACCGGCAATGCACCCGCCATTCTGCAGGTATACGAAGTGGGCACGGCGACCATGATGGCGTCGAAAGCCATCAAGCCAGTGTACGAAGTGTTTAAGGATGCCGGCATCCAGTTTGATGAGTCGCAGTTTGTGCCAACCGTTTCCGGTTACTACACCGATGCGAAAAGCGGCCACCTGCTGTCCCAGCCATTTAACAGCTCCACGCCGGTGCTGTACTACAACAAAGACGCGTTTAAAAAAGCGGGTCTTGATCCTGAGCAGCCACCTAAAACCTGGCAGGATCTGGCGGACTATAGCGCCAAACTGCGTGCAGCAGGCATGAAGTGCGGCTACGCCAGCGGCTGGCAGGGCTGGATTCAGATTGAAAACTTCAGCGCATGGCATGCTCTGCCGGTGGCCACCCGTGATAACGGCTTCGGCGGCACTGATGCGGTACTGGAGTTTAACAAGCCAGTACAGGTGCGCCATATCCAGATGCTGCAGGATATGAACAAGAAGGGTGATTTCACCTACTACGGTCGTAAAGACGAGTCTACCGAGAAGTTCTACAGCGGCGACTGTGCGATCACCACCGCTTCTTCCGGTTCACTGGCGGATATCCGCCACTACGCCAAATTCAACTATGGCGTGGGCATGATGCCATATGACGCTACCGTGCCAAACGCATCGCAGAACGCCATTATCGGTGGTGCCAGCCTGTGGGTGATGAAAGGCAAAGATGCTGCAACCTACAAAGGTGTGGCGGAGTTTATGCAGTTCCTGGCGAAACCAGAAAACGCCGCGGAATGGCACCAGAAAACCGGCTATCTGCCGATCACCACGGCGGCTTACGAGCTGACCAAACAGCAGGGCTTCTACGACAAGAACCCGGGTGCGGATACGGCAACCCGTCAGATGCTGAACAAGCCACCATTGTCATTCACCAAAGGGATGCGCCTGGGCAACATGCCGCAGATTCGTACCATCGTGGATGAAGAACTGGAAAGCGTCTGG
This sequence comes from Erwinia sp. V71, assembly GCF_965644245.1. Classification (NCBI taxonomy): domain Bacteria; kingdom Pseudomonadati; phylum Pseudomonadota; class Gammaproteobacteria; order Enterobacterales; family Erwiniaceae; genus Erwinia; species Erwinia sp. V71. The sequence continues at coordinate 12,959 of NZ_CBFFRK010000016.1, read as the reverse complement.
ACCGGTAAGAAAACGCCACAGGCGGCACTGGATGCCTCTGTTGAGCGTGGTAACGTGCTGCTGCGTCGTTTCGAACAGCAGGTGAAGTAAGCCTGCGGGCGCAGCTATGCGCCCGGTCCTGAACGGGCGGCAGCGATGCCGCCCGCATTGTCATTCAACTCCCGAGATTAACTATGTCCGCTGTTCGTCCCGGTTTCCGCACCAGTTGGCTGCCCTATGCCCTGGTGTTACCGCAGCTGCTGATTACCCTGATTTTCTTTATCTGGCCTGCGGGAGAAGCACTGTGGTATTCCGTGCAAAGTGTCGATCCTTTCGGCATCTCCAGTGTCTTTGTTGGCATGCAAAACTTCGTCAACCTGTTTAACGATCCCTACTATCTGGAGTCGTTCTGGACCACGCTGATTTTCAGCGGTCTGGTGACCGGTTGTGGCCTGCTGGTGTCGCTGTTTCTTGCGGCGCTGGTGGATTATGTACTGCGCCTGCGTGGCTTCTACCAGACCTTGCTGCTGCTGCCGTATGCCGTTGCCCCGGCGATTGCCGCCGTGCTGTGGATGTTTCTGTTTAACCCCGGCCTGGGTCTGATTACTCATCTGCTGAGCCAGTTCGGTTATGACTGGAACCATGCGCAAAACAGCGGCCAGGCGATGTTCCTGGTGGTGCTGGCGTCGGTCTGGCAGCAGGTGAGCTATAACTTCCTGTTCTTCTTCGCCGCACTGCAGTCGATTCCGCGTTCGCTGGTGGAAGCCGCCGCAATTGATGGCGCAGGGCCGATCCGCCGCTTCTTTAATCTGTCACTGCCGCTGATTGCGCCGGTGAGTTTCTTCCTGCTGGTGGTCAACCTGGTCTACGCCTTCTTCGATACCTTCCCGGTGATCGATGCTGCGACCGGCGGCGGCCCGGTGCAGGCCACCACCACGCTGATCTACAAAATTTATCGTGAAGGGTTTACCGGACTCGATCTCTCGGCCTCGGCCGCCCAGTCAGTGGTGCTGATGCTGCTGGTGATTGCGCTGACGGTGATTCAGTTCCGCTATGTCGAGCGTAAGGTGCGCTACCAATGATTGAAAACCGCCCCGGGCTGACGTTTTTCAGCCATGCGATGCTGCTGCTGGGCATCCTGACCATTCTGTTTCCGCTGTATGTGGCGTTTGTCGCCGCGACGCTGGATAACGCTCAAATTTACCAGGTGCCGATGACACTGATCCCCGGCACACACCTGTGGGACAACCTGCACACCATCTGGACCAGCGGTGTCAGCTCCAGCAGCGCGCCGATTGGCGTACTGCTGTTTAACAGCACCCTGATGGCGCTGGCGATCACCGTGGGGAAAATCAGTGTGTCGATTCTCTCTGCCTTTGCGCTGGTGTGGTTCCGCTTCCCGCTGCGCGGGCTGTTCTTCTGGCTGATTTTTATCACCCTGATGCTGCCGGTTGAAGTGCGTATTTTCCCGACGGTGGAAGTGATCGCTAACCTGCAGCTGCTGGACAGCTACACCGGCCTGACGCTGCCGCTGATGGCATCCGCCACCGCGACCTTCCTGTTCCGTCAGTTCTTTATGTCGCTGCCGGATGAGCTGCTGGAAGCGGCGCGTATCGATGGCGCCAGCCCGATGCGTTTCTTTTGGGACATTGTGCTGCCGCTGTCGAAGACGAATCTGGCGGCACTGTTTGTCATCACCTTTATCTACGGCTGGAACCAGTATCTGTGGCCGATCCTGATCACCAGTGATGCCAGCATGGGCACCGCGGTGGCAGGTATCCGTACCATGATCTCCAGTGGTGACGGTTCGACGCAGTGGAACCTGGTGATGGCGGCAATGTTAATGACACTGATTCCACCGGTGGTGGTGGTGATGGTAATGCAGCGCGCCTTTGTGCGTGGTCTGGTTGAGAGCGAGAAATAGCAGATGGCAGGCGTAAAACTTCAGGCGGTGACCAAATCCTACGACGGCAAACATGCGGTCATCCAGCCCCTTGATGTGACGATTCACGACGGCGAATTTATGGTGATGGTGGGGCCATCTGGCTGCGGAAAATCGACGTTGCTGCGTATGGTCGCCGGACTGGAGCGCGTGACCTCCGGCGATATCTATATCGATACCCAGCGTGTGACCGAACTGGAGCCGAAAGATCGCGGCATTGCCATGGTGTTCCAGAACTACGCGCTCTATCCGCATATGACGGTGGAGCAGAATATGGGCTATGGCCTGAAGATCCGCGGGATGGGCAAAGAGCAAATCCGCCAGCGCGTGCTGGAAGCGGCCAAAAGCCTTGAACTGGATGCGCTGCTGCAGCGTCGTCCGCGTGAGCTGTCTGGCGGCCAGCGTCAGCGTGTGGCGATGGGCCGCGCCATTGTGCGGGAACCTTCAGTGTTCCTGTTTGATGAGCCGCTGTCGAATCTGGATGCGCGTCTGCGTGTGCAGATGCGCCTTGAGCTGCAGCAGCTGCATCGCCGGCTGAAAACCACCAGTCTGTATGTTACCCACGATCAGGTTGAGGCGATGACGCTGGCGCAGCGTGTGATGGTGATGAATAAAGGTGTGGTGGAGCAGTTGGGTACGCCGGTGGAAGTGTATGAGCGTCCGGCAACGCGCTTTGTCGCCAGCTTTATCGGCGCGCCATCGATGAACCTGCTGGACGGCACGGTGAGCAGCGATGGCAAAAGCTTTAACCTGGCGGCCGGTTTTTCTCTGCCGCTGCCACAGGCAAAAACGCGCTGGGCGAATCGCCAGTTGACCCTGGGGGTGCGGCCGGAGCATATTCAGCTGCCTGACCAGGCAGCGGGCGGTACGCCGCTGCAGGTGGAAACCCTGGAAATGCTCGGAGCGGATAACCTGGCGCATGGCAAATGGGGCAGCAATAATCTGGTGGTGCGTTTAGCGCATGTTGAACGCCCGGCGCCAGGCAGCACCCTGTGGCTGCAGCTGCCTGCCAGCGCGTTACACTTTTTTGATGCGGTTACAGGAATGCGTCTGGATGATAACTAAACACTGGCCCTATCCGGCCATTGTCGCCCATCGCGGCGGCGGTAAGCTGGCGCCGGAGAATACGCTGGCGGCGATTGATGTCGGCGCGAAATATGGCCATACCATGATCGAATTTGACGCCAAGCTGTCGCAGGATCAGCAGATCTTTCTGCTGCATGATGACACGCTGGATCGCACCAGTAATGGCTGGGGTGTGGCGGGCGATTTGCCGTGGGAAAAACTGCAGCAGCTGGATGCGGGCGGCTGGTTCAGCCGTGAGTTTCAGCACGAACCCTTGCCATTACTGAGTGAGGTGGCGGCACGCTGCCAGCAGCATGGCATGATGGCGAATATCGAAATCAAACCGACCACCGGGCTGGAGCGTGAGACCGGGCAGGTGATCGCGCTGGCGGCGCGTCAGCTGTGGCAGGGACAAACCGCGCCATTGCTCTCTTCATTCGCTTATGAGGCGCTGGAAACGGCGATGCAGGCGGCACCGGAACTGCCACGTGGTTTGCTGCTCGATGAGTGGCACGATGACTGGCGTGAGATGACGACGGCGCTCGACTGCACCTCGATTCATCTTAACTATAAGCTGCTGGATGCAGAGCGCACTGCAATGCTGAAGGCCGCCGGACTGCGCATTCTGGTGTATACGGTGAATCAGACCGATCGCGCCCGTGAGCTGCTGAGCTGGGGTGTCGATGCTATCTGTACCGATCGCATCGACACCATTGGCCCTGACTTCGCTTAAGGCTGCTGTGACGTGCTGTTGCTGCCCGGCTGCGTTTTAATCACGCGCTGACGGGCGGCATCACGCTGTTCCTGCATTTTGCGCTGCAGATCCTGGCTCTGACGCTGCTGGTCCTGGCGCAGTTTCTGCTGCTGCTGTTGCTGGCTGGTCTGCATCTCCTTTTTCAGCCGCTGCTGGCTGGGGTTGTAGCCAGGCTGGCTGGGATTGGTGCTGTTATTCAGCGGATCAGTATTGGCCATGCTGCTTAACGGCAGCATGGCAGCAAAAATAATTAACCATCTTTTCATTATCTTTCCTCCATCTGGCAGGCGACGGATGCTGTGCGTCGTACTGGCAGGCAGATTATCCACCACGCCACTTGCCGCCTGTAATTAGTCTAACTGCTTAGCCTGTCTCTGGAGTCAGGAATCAGCTGAATTTGACTTACGGTTCGTCTTTTTGCTTATCTGGTACACACTTAACAGATGTAAATCGAATGTAAACAACCATAAGAAGGTGAGACAGGATGATGCAAACTGGCAAGTTGGGATCTGCTTTCGGGTCGCTGGTACTCTGTTTTTGCTGCTGGCAGGGGGCGCTGGCCGCCCAGCCTGCGGCCGCACCCCCGGTGTCATACGGCGTGGACGCGGATACTTTTCACCCGGTGAAAGAGCGTAATGGCATGGTGGCGTCGGTGGATGCACTGGCGACCCAGGTCGGGGTGGATATTCTGCAGCAGGGCGGTAATGCGGTGGATGCCGCGGTAGCGGTGGGCTTCGCGCTGGCGGTGACACATCCGCAGGCGGGTAACCTGGGCGGTGGCGGTTTTATGATGCTGCGTACTGCCTCCGGACGCACCACGGCGATTGATTTCCGTGAGATGGCGCCAGTGAAAGCCAGCCGCGATATGTTCCTTGATGCGCAGGGCAATGCTGACAGTAAGTTATCCCTCACTTCGCATCTGGCATCCGGCACACCGGGTTCTGTTGCAGGTTTTGCCCTGGCGGCGAATAAATATGGCACGCTGCCGCTGAGTCACCTGCTGCAACCGGCGATTGAGCTGGCGCGTAAAGGCTTTGTGGTGAATGCCTCACTGGCTGACGATCTGAATACCTATGGCAAAGAGGTGCTGCTCAGCCACCCCAACAGCAAGGCGATCTTCTTCAAAGCGGATGGGACGCCTTACCTGAAAGGTGAGCGCCTGGTGCAGCGCAATCTGGCCAAAAGTCTGGAACTGATTGCGAAACAGGGGCCAGATGCCTTCTATAAAGGCGCCATCGCCGACGAAATTGCCGGGGAAATGGCACAACATGGCGGGCTGATCAGCAAAGCGGACCTGGCGGCGTATCGTGCAGTTGAGCGCCAGCCGATCAGTGGCACCTACCGCGGTTATGAAGTGTTCTCCATGCCGCCGCCATCATCCGGCGGGATTCATATTGTGCAGATCCTCAATATCCTCGAGAACTTCGACCTGGCGAAACTGGGCTTCGGCAGTGCGGATGCTATTCAGGTGATGGCGGAAGCGGAGAAATATGCCTATGCCGACCGCTCGGAATATCTTGGCGACCCGGATTTCGTCAAAGTGCCGTGGCAGGCACTGACCAGCAAAGCCTATGCCAAATCGCTGGCACAGCAGATTGACCTCGCTAAAGCGCGTCCGTCTGCTGAGATCAAACCGGGCAAACTGGCACCTTATGAAAGCAATCAGACCACGCATTTCTCGGTGGTGGATAAGGCCGGTAACGCTGTTGCGGTGACCTATACCCTGAATACCAACTTCGGTAGCGGCATTGTCGCCGGTAACAGCGGCATCCTGCTGAATAATGAGATGGATGACTTCTCCGCTAAACCGGGTACGCCAAATGTGTATGGCCTGGTGGGTGGCGAAGCCAATGCGGTGCAGCCGTATAAGCGCCCGCTGTCGTCGATGTCACCGACTATCGTGGCGAAAGACGGCAAAACCTGGCTGGTGACCGGTAGCCCGGGCGGTAGCCGGATTATTACCACTGTGCTGCAAATGGTAGTCAACAGCATCGATTTTGGGATGAACGTGGCAGAAGCGACCAATGCACCGCGCTTCCATCATCAGTGGCTGCCGGATCAGCTGCGCGTCGAGAAGGGCTTTAGTCCTGATACGCTGCGCCTGCTGGAGAGCAAAGGCCAGCATGTGAAAGTGCAGGCGGCGATGGGCAGCACTCAGAGCATTATGCTGGGGCCGGATGGCGCATTGTATGGTGCCTCCGATCCTCGTTCGCCGGGAGATTTAACGGCGGGCTATTAATCGCCACACGCCCCGGTGCGCCGGGGCGTGAGACTGGCCGCAAAGCGGCAATGTAACGCCTGAAATCTGATCATTTTATGTGCGATTCTGCGACCGCCCGGTATAATCGCAGGCACAGGGGCAGTCAGCTGTCAGTCTGGACGTAAACGCGCCATAAAGTGCGCATCCACCTGTTCACCGTGGCGCAACGCGAAGCGGCGCGCGGTGCCTTCAATTTCAAAGCCAAACTTACGGTAGACGGCAATCGCAGCGGCGTTATCGGTAAATACCGTCAGCTCTATGCGCTCAATGGCCAGCCAGTTATCACACATATCGACTACTGTCGCGATCATCGCCTGCGCGATCCCTTTCCCGCGATGGTTTACATCAACACCCAGACCAAAGTGCGCAACATGGCGGCGGCGTGGTGACTGTTCGACTTCCAGGCCAATTTGCCCGACGACTTTACCGTCGATACAGGCGACCAGCAGATAAGCGCCTAGGCGCAGGTTGGTCAGCCGATCCTGCCAGTTTTTTAGTGATGTATGCGGCAGCTGTAGCGTACTGGCCTGGGTATCGGGCTGGCTGTACAGCTGTTGCAGAGCAAGGGCATCATCAATAGTGACATGACGGATCTCAATCTGACTCATTTTGCGGCTCCTTTGCGAATATTCCCTTTTAACATCAGGGACTTTTCACTAAAGGTCAAATGAAATTAATCGCAAAAAGCGCTTTACAGATGCGAATGATAATGATTATTATTGTCACGCGTTCTCAGGAAGTCCCTTACTGGACCTGCTGTGAAGGCACGACATTGCTCACATTGCTTCCAGTGTTTCTTAGCCAGCTCGGGTGCTGGCTTTTTTTTGCCTTCAGTTCGCCACCGCGGGCAGTGTGTACCAGGTCGCCGCACCAGGCCCCACCGGCAGGCCGAAACCAAATACCCACACGACAAACAGCAAACTCCAGCCAAGTAAGAAGATCACCGAGTACGGCAGCATCATTGCCACCAGTGTACCGATCCCCAGATTGCGCTGATAGCGCGCCGCTACCGCCATAATCAGACCGAAATAGCTCATCATTGGTGTAATCAGATTGGTAACGGAGTCGCCGATGCGGTATGCCGCCTGAATCACTTCCGGCGCATAGCCCACCAGCATCAGCATCGGCACAAAAATCGGTGCGGTGACCGCCCACTGGGCGGAGGCGGAACCAATCATCAGATTGATAAAGCCACACAGCAGGATAAAACCGCAGAACAGCAGCGGAGCGCTGATATCCAGTGCTGACAGGAACTGCGCGCCTTTTACGGCGATCACAGTGCCAAAATTGCTCCAGTTAAACAGCGCAACAAACTGCGCGGCAAAAAACACCAGCACGATATACAGGCTCAGGCTGCTGATACTTTTTGCCATCGCCGCGATCACATCACGGTCGGTGCGCATGGTGCCGTTAAGGCGACCATAGACATAACCGGGAATGGCGAAAAACAGCATGATAAAGGCGACGATACCGTGCAGGAACGGTGAGCCAGCGATGCCGCCAGTTTTGGGGTTGAGCAGAATGCCGTAACCCGGCCACAACGTCAGCGCCAGCAGCAGAGTCAGCAGCAGCGCGGCAATACCTGCGCCTTTCAGGGCGTGTTTTTCCTGCACGCTGAGCTGGCCCATATCACCTTTGGGCGCATCGCCGTCGCTCTCGTTATAGGTACCCAGTTTCGGTTCGATGATACTGGTGGTGATCCAGGTACCGAGTACCGAGATAACAAGGGTGCTGACCGCCATAAAGTACCAGTTAACCTCGGGGCCGACGCTGTAGCTGGGGTCGATAATTTGCGCGGCATTCTGAGTAATACCGGATAACAGCGGGTCGACGGTTCCCAGCAGCAGATTGGCGCTGTAGCCGCCAGAGACACCCGCAAATGCCGCCGCCAGTCCGGCCAGAGGATGGCGTCCGAGCGAGTGGAACAGCATGGCGGCAAGCGGGATCAGCACGACGTAACCCAGTTCCGAGGCGGTATTCGACATAATGCCTGCAAATACCAGAGTAAACGTCACCAGTTTTTTCGGCGCGCCAAATACCAGTGCGCGCATAGCGGCCGACAGCAGGCCAGAATGTTCGGCAATACCGACGCCAATCATCGCCACCAGCACCGTCCCCAGCGGCGCAAAGCTGGTGAAGTTGGTCACCAGATGGCTGACAATGCGCTGCAATCCTTCGACACTCAGCAGGCTGACCACGTTCACCACGCCATTGGCAGCCCGTCCACTGGCGCCTTCCGGGCGCGGATCGATCACGCTGATATCAAAGCCCGCCGCAATGCCGGAAGCAACGATGATCAACAGGCACAGTATCGCGAACAGCGTGACAGGATGCGGCAGCAGGTTGCCCAGCCACTCGATGGTATTCAGTAAGCGGGTCAGCGGGCCCGGTGGTTTTAGTGCGGTGTGATCGGTCATCTTTCTTCCCTGAAATTACCCAATGATTCGGCATCACCATACCAGCGAAGCGCACATTTTATTAGGCGGGGAAAAGTGACCAAGGCAGGAAAACCGATCTGATAGTCAGATAAAACCGAATAATATTGTAATAATTAGATTTTTATCAGTAAGTTAGTCGTTGATAATCCTGCGGTTAATCCGGTTTTTTTACGGGTTTTATTTCTCTTTTCTGACGCGTTATCGATATCTTTCATGTGTTGATTATGTGACACCGCTAAAACTCTTTCGCGTGAATAACGGCAGATGACATCAGCGGTAAATCAACAATTTGGCTGAGCCAGAGTGAGACAACTCCATCATTTTTTTTGAACAGAGGGATGAAGTTTTTCAGCTATCTTCCAGCGTGCTTCAGGTCCAGACTAGTAAAAAACGTTGAGGAGAGTTGAATATGATTTATTTACGTAAAGCTGAAGATCGCGGTCACGCAAACCATGGCTGGCTGGATAGCTGGCACACGTTCTCCTTTGCTAATTACTATGACCCTGACTTTATGGGGTTCTCCGCCCTGCGGGTAATTAACGAAGATATCATCGCCCCGGGTCAGGGTTTCGGCACCCACCCGCATAAAGATATGGAAATTTTAACCTATGTACTGTCTGGGGTGGTGGAGCATCAGGACAGCATGGGCAACAAAGAGCGTATCCCGGCGGGTGAGTTCCAGATTATGAGTGCGGGCACGGGTGTGCGTCACTCCGAATATAACGGCAGTGACAAAGAGCCGCTGCATCTCTATCAGATCTGGATTATCCCGGAAAAAGCCGGCATCGAACCGCGCTACGAACAGCGCCGCTTCGATGATGTGCAGGGACGTCAGCTGGTGCTGTCGCCGGATGCGCGTGACGGTTCGCTGAAGGTGTTCCAGGATATGACGCTGTCGCGCTGGGCACTGCAGGCGGGTGAGCAGGCGACGACGGAAGTGGATGCGCAACGCCGCATCTGGATCCAGGTGGTCAAAGGCGATGTACAGGTGAATGGCCAGCCAGCCACCACCAGCGACGCGCTGGCGATTTGGGACGAAAGCACCCTGACGATTCAGGCTGACAGCGCCGCAGAAATTCTGCTGTTTGATCTGCCGCCAGTCTGATGTGATGAGTGACAGGATGGCCAGCAATGCTGGCCATCTTATTGTTTTCTGTACCACAACACGCTTTGCGGCCGGTTATTTTGGTAGACTCAGCATTACCCCGAATCGTCAGCCGCAAACCGATGAAGAAAAAAAGACCCGTACTGCAGGATGTTGCCGACCGTGTTGGCATCACCAAAATGACCGTCAGCCGCTATCTGCGCAATCCTGAGCAGGTTTCCGCCGCGTTGCGTGAAAAAATCGCCGTGGCGCTGGATGAGCTGGGCTACATCCCTAACCGTGCGCCGGATATGCTGTCCAACGCCACCAGCCGCGCCATTGGCGTGCTGCTGCCCTCGCTGACTAACCAGGTGTTCGCTGATGTATTACGCGGCATTGAGACCGTCACCGATGCGGCCGGTTACCAGACGCTACTCAGCCACTTTGGCTACAATCAGCAGAAAGAAGAGCTACAGCTGCGATCACTGCTGGGCTGGAACATTGACGGCCTGATCCTCACCGAACGCACCCACACGCCTGCCACGCTGCGCATGATTGAGACGGCCGGTATTCCGGTGATTGAGATGATGGATTCGGTTTCTCCCTGCCTGGATATGGCTGTGGGGTTCGATAACGTGGAAGCGGCGCGTCAGATGACGCACGCCATTCTCGCCAAAGGGCATCGTCATACGGTGTATCTCGGCGCGCGTCTTGATGAGCGTACGCTGCAGAAACAGCGCGGTTACGAGATTGCTATGGAAGAAGCCGGGCTGAAGGCCAACAGTGTGATGATGGAAGATGCCTCTTCTTTTACCGCAGGCGCTGAGCTGATGCGTGCTGCGCAGCAGCGTTATCCGGCGACCAATGGCCTGTTTTGTACCAACGATGACCTGGCGATTGGCGCATTGTTTGAGTGCCAGCGTCAGGGACTGCGCGTGCCGCAGGATATGGCGATTGCCGGGTTCCATGGTCACGATATCGCGCAGGTGGTTAACCCGCCGCTGGCGACCGTGCTGACGCCGCGTGAGCGTATGGGGCGCGAAGCCGCCGCGATGTTACTGGCGCGCATTGGCGGTGATGAGCGGGAATTTGCGCCGCTGGATGTCGGCTTCGAAATCCTGCAAGGCGGCAGTATCTGAGTGTGACGTTTTTTTGAGATAGCTCACACTTCCAACCTTTTCCCGGCGGAATGGTTGCTAATGCCAGCGCAGCTCCTGAGAATATTATGCACATTTGTTATCGGTAACATGCGTGCTTCATCTGCCGGAGTAGAAAATAATGACAACCCAATCCTCGTCGCATCATGTCTTTATCCTGATGGGCGTATCTGGCAGCGGTAAATCCGCTGTAGCGAACCAGGTCTCTTATCAGTTAAAAACGGCATTTCTGGATGGCGACTTTCTGCATCCGCGCGCCAACATCGTGAAAATGGCCGAAGGCCATCCGCTGAATGACGACGACCGCCGTCCGTGGCTGCAGTCGCTGAATGACGCGGCGTTCGCCATGCAGCGTACCAATGATATTTCGATCGTGGTCTGTTCGGCGCTGAAGAAGCGCTACCGCGATATCCTGCGCAAAGATAACGACAACCTGTCGTTTATCTACATGAAGGGTGACTTCGCCACTATTGAAGCGCGTCTGAAAGCGCGTAAAGGCCACTTCTTCAAAACGCAGATGCTGGTGACGCAGTTTGAAACGCTGGAAGAGCCGGGCGCAGATGAGCCGGATGTGTTAGTGGTGGATATTAATCATCCACTGGATGAGGTCATCGCCTCCACCATCGCCACCATCGAAGGCGCTATCAACAAGGATTAAGTTGTAATGAGTACCGCAACACTGGTTCTGACCGCAGCGGGGTCGGTTTTACTGCTGCTGTTCCTGGTGATGAAAGCCCGTATGCACGCCTTTCTGGCGCTGATGCTTGTCTCTGTCGGCGCCGGTCTTTGCTCCGGTATGCCGCTCGACAAAATTGCCGACACCATGCAGAAAGGCATGGGCGGCACCCTCGGTTTTCTCGCTATCGTCGTCGCGCTGGGCGCGATGTTCGGCAAAATCCTGCATGAAACGGGGGCGGTCGATCAGATCGCCATTCGCATGCTGAAATCCTTCGGTGAAAGCCGCGCGCACTATGCGATGGGCATTGCTGGGCTGATCTGCGCACTGCCGCTGTTTTTTGAGGTGGCGATTGTGCTGCTGATCAGCATCGCGTTTGCCGTTGCGCGTCGTACCGGCGACAACCTGGTGAAGCTGGTGATCCCGCTGTTTGCCGGGGTGGCCGCCGCCGCCGCGTTCCTGCTGCCGGGACCGGCACCGATGCTGCTGGCGTCGCAGATGCATGTCGATTTTGGCTGGATGATCCTGCTGGGGCTGTGCGCTGCGATCCCCGGGATGCTGATTGCCGGGCCGCTGTTTGGCAACTTTATCAGCCGTCACGTCGACTTTCGTCTGCCGGAGGAAGAGACGCAGCCGCAGTATGACAAGGCGAAGCTGCCATCGTTTACCTTCAGCCTGTCTCTGATCCTGTTCCCGCTGGTGCTGGTGGGGCTGAAAACCATTGGCGCACGCTTCACTGCGGAAGGCAGCACGCTGTATGAGTGGATGGAGTTTATCGGCCACCCCTTTACCGCCATTCTGCTGGCCTGTCTGGTGGCCATTTATGGTCTGGCGTATCGCCAGGGCATGGATAAAGAGCGGGTGATGGCAATCTGCGGCAGCGCGTTGCAGCCTGCGGGCATTATCCTGCTGGTGATTGGTGCAGGCGGCGTGTTCAAGCAGGTGCTGGTGGATTCGGGCGTCGGCCCGGCGCTGGGCAATGCGTTAACCGGTGCCGGTCTGCCGATTGCGCTGGCGTGCTTTATCCTCTCTGCGGCGGTGCGCGTGATTCAGGGTTCCGCTACTGTGGCCTGTCTGACGACGGTAGGTCTGGTGATGCCGGTGATTGAAGTGCTGCACTTCTCCGGCGCGCAGATGGCGGCGTTGTCGATTTGCATTGCCAGCGGCTCCATTGTGCTGAGCCACGTCAATGACGCCGGTTTCTGGCTGTTTGGTCGCTTTACCGGCGCGACCGAAGCACAGACGCTGAAAACCTGGACCATGATGGAAACTATCCTGGGAACCGTAGGTGCAGAGATCGGTATGATCGCCTTCCAGCTGCTGTCGTAATCCCCTGGGCGGGAATGTCTGTTCCGGCATTCCCGCAGATACCGCCATCAATCCTCTCTCCCCACGTTATCGATTGCCGCCTGTTTGCGGGCGTAATTAGAGCTGCAGTGTACTTCTCTGTTCATCAGCCTCATGACTGCCGTATAGATTATTCTGAGCCATATCTTTTCGTGGTGATTAAACAATGTTCTGCCGATCCGCGAATTCAGATAATAAGTGCAACGCTCGGACATGATTGTGGAGAGTGTAGGAGGAAGGGTTAACTACCGATAAGT